>NZ_JBAPPI010000544.1:0-3523 GCF_049280035.1 Mycobacterium sp.
ATGCCGGACGCCAGCAAGTCGAGCGAGCGGACGCCCTGCGCGGCAGACAGTTCGGGGGCGTGCTCGGTGTCGCGGAACACGATCGCGCTGGCGCCCTCGGGCGGCAGCGGCGCAAGCCAGCCGTGTAGCGCGGCCAGCACCCGGTCGGCCGGCACCATTGCCAGGGCCGGCCCGCCGCTGCCCTGACCGAGCAGCACCGACACCGTCGGGGTATCCAGCGTGACCAGCTCAGCCAGGCAGCGGGCGATCTCACCGGCCAGCCCACCCTCTTCCGCCTGCGCCGACAGCGCCGGGCCGGCGGTGTCGATGACGAGCACCAGCGGTAGCCGCAGATCGGCGGCCAGCGTCATGCCGCGACGGGCCTCGCGCAATGCAGCGGGCCCGACCAGCCCGCCGACGATACGCTGCTGGCCGAGCACCACCGCGGGCTGACCGGCGAATTTGGCCAACGCCAACAGCGTGGTCGCGGCGTCGCCCTGCTCGGTTCCGGACAGCAGCACCTGATCGGTACAGCCGTATCGCAACAGCTGCTTCACCCCGGGCCGGTCGCCTCGCCGCGACGCCAGCACCGAGTCCCAGGCCGGGACGTCGGGCAGCGGTTCGGGCGGTGGCCGATCCGGTGGCGGCCCCGCCTCGTCGGCGACCACTTTGAGCGCTCGGTCGAGGATGCCGCGCAGCTCGCGCAGCGGCGCGACCGCGTCGATCACCCCGTGCCGCTGCAGGTTCTCGGCGGTCTGGATGCCAGCGGGAAAGGGTTCACCGTAGAGCTGCTGGTAGACCCGCGGCCCCAGGAAGCCGACCAAGGCGCCCGGTTGGGCGATGGTGACGTGGCCCAGCGAACCCCATGACGCGAACACCCCGCCGGTGGTCGGGTGGCGCAGGTACACCAAATACGGCAGGTGTGCCTGTTTGTGCAGGGTGACGGCCGCAGCGATCTTCACCATCTGCAGAAACGCGACCGTGCCCTCCTGCATCCGGGTACCCCCGGAGCTCGGCGAGGCCAATAGCGGCAGCCGCTCGGCGGTGGCGCGCTGCACGGCGGCGGTGATCCGTTCGGCCGCCGCGACTCCGATCGAGCCGCCGAGGAATTCGAACTCGCAGACCACCACCGCGACCCGCCGCCCGACCACCCGGCCCTCTCCGGTCAGCACCGATTCATCACGGCCACTCGCGGCCCGGGCGTCGGCCAGCTCGCGGGCGTACGACGCGTTCGCCGGCACTACCAGCGGCGTGGTGTCCCAGCTGACGAAAGTCCCCTCGTCGAGCACCGCATCGCGCAGTTCATCGGTCCCGATCCGGCCCACCCGATGAGGCTAGCCTTGGGCGAGACTCTGCGGGTCGACGTCGAAAAGCGAAACGGGATCCAGGATTACGCCGGTGTCCTCGACGTAGCGATCCCACAGCGCGAGAAGCTCGGCCAACTTGTCCGGCCGCGAGGCGGCCAGGTCGTCGATCTCGCCCGGGTCGGCGGAGAGATCGTAAAGTTGCCAGGCGCCCGGGC
This sequence comes from Mycobacterium sp., assembly GCF_049280035.1. Taxonomy (GTDB): domain Bacteria; phylum Actinomycetota; class Actinomycetes; order Mycobacteriales; family Mycobacteriaceae; genus Mycobacterium. The sequence continues at coordinate 1,502 of NZ_JBAPPI010000544.1, forward strand.
CGTACGGCTGCGGCAGGTAGAGCGCCTTCCAGTCGCCGCGACGAATGGCGCGGCGGCCGAACAACTCCCATCCGGTGCCGGTGACGGCGTCGTCTACCTCGGCGCCACCGGACAGGTATGGAAGCAGCGACCTGCCGCGCAGGGGTTCGACTTGGCGGCCCTGGTATTCGGTGCCGGGGTGTGTGACGCCGGCGAGTTCCAGCACGGTCGGAGCGATGTCCATGACGGTTGCGAACGCGGTCCCGATCTGGGCCTGCCGGGCAAAGCCCGGCCAGGTGACGAACCCGACCACTCGAATGCCCCCCTCGGTGGTGAACGCTTTGTACAGCCGCGATGGGGCAGTGGCGGCCTGTGCCCAGCGCGGGCCGTACCAGATGAATGTGTTGGGGGCGCCCAGGTTGTCGAGACTGTGATCGCAATGCTGCTCGATCTGCGCCGCGATAAGGCCACCCAGAATCGGCATCGCCTCGACTATTGCTCCCTCCGCGCCGTTGTCGGACATGAAGATCACCACCGTGTCGTCGACCTCGCCGGTTTCGGTGAGGTAGTCGATCACCCGGCCGATGTTCCAGTCCATCCGGTCCACCATGGCGGCGTAAACCTCCATGCTTCGGGCCGAGATCGCGCGCTCCTCGTCGGTCATGTCGGACCACTCCGGTTCCCCATCGGCTACGACGGGGTGCGCATTGACATCGGGCGGGCACAAGCCGAGACGCTTGAGCGCCGCCAGCCGCGCCTGGCGCAACGCGTCCGGGCCGGCGTCATAGCGGCCGCGGTAGTGCGCGATGGATTCCGCCGGTGCTTGCAGCGGCCAGTGCGGCGCCTGGAACGGCAGATAGGCGAAAAACGGTCGGTCGTCGTCCTCGGGGCGTTCGCGGAAGTAGCGCAGCAGGGTGTCGGCGTAGAAGTCGGACGAATAGAAGTCGTCGCCGACGGTGACGAACTGGTCGTCTTCGGTATAGAGCGTGGGGCCGGGCAGCGAAGCGGTGGCCCGCGAACCGCCGTAATGGCTAGCGCCACCCGGCAGCAGTGCGAACGAGCGCTCGAACCCGCGGGCCCACGGCGACCTGTCAATGGTGTTGCCCAGGTGCCATTTTCCCGACATCAGCGTCAGGTAGCCGGCGTCGCGCAACAACTCGGGTAACGCCACGACCCGGTCGTTGAGATAGCCCTCGTAGCCGGGCGCGCCCTTGAATCCGGGCGGCAGAACCTCGCCCATCGTGCCGATGCCGGCGATGTGGTGGTCGGTTCCGGTCAGCAGCATCGACCGGGTCGGTGAGCAGGCCGGCGCCGAATGAAAGTCGGTGAACCGGATCCCGGCGTAGGCCAGCCGGTCCAGGTTGGGGGTATTGATCTCCCCGCCGAACGCGCCGATGTCGGAGAATCCGAGATCGTCTGCCACTATCACCAAGAAGTTGGGCCGTTTCACGCTGACGCATCCTGTCAGGTCTTTCGGCCAAATGGAATGTTCCGGCTACCGCCGATTCGGCGCCACCCGGCGCGTAACTAAGCTTGGCGCCATGATCCGCGCCAACGACGATAGAGAAATGAGCGATGAGGTGGGGGCACCTCCCGCTTGCGGGGGAGAGTGGCGCACATGATCGGTGTCACCCGCGTCGAAGACGTCCTGACCATTGAGTTGCAGTGCCCGGAACGGCGCAACGCGCTGAACTCCCAGCTGGTCGAGGAGCTGCGCGAGGCCGTGGAGAAGGCGGCCGGCGAGAATGTCCGCGTCGTCGTGCTGACCGGGCAGGGCACCGTGTTCTGCGCCGGAGCCGACCTGAGCGGCGACGCGTTCGCCGCCGACTATCCCGACCGGCTCATTGAACTGCACAAGGCCATGGACGCGGCGCCGATTCCGGTGATCGGCGCGATCAACGGCCCGGCCATCGGCGCTGGTCTGCAACTGGCCATGCAATGCGACCTGCGGGTCGTTGCGCCCGATGCGTTCTTCCAGTTTCCGACCTCGAAATACGGTCTGGCACTGGATAACTGGAGCATCCATCGACTGTCCTCGCTGGC
>NZ_JBAPPI010000545.1:0-15714 GCF_049280035.1 Mycobacterium sp.
CAGCACGCCGATGGTCGCGATCTCCGCGCAGGTGGGTCAGGATCGCCAGTTCAAAGAGTCACACCAGTACGTCGACCTGGTGTCGATGTTCGCCCCGATCACCCGCTGGGCCGCCGGTATCCCGACCGTGCAGGCCATCCCGGAGATGTTCCGCAAGGCGTTCAAGGTCGCCGAGGCCGAGCGTCCGGCCGCGGTCTACCTCGCCGTTCCAGAGCACATAGATGGAGATGACGCCGACTACGACTTGACGCCGTTGCCGCGCAACGTCGTCCGTGCCGACGCGCCGGCCTTCCGCCAGGTGGCACGCGCGGTCGATATTCTGCGCGAGGCCAAGCGGCCGGTGCTGTTGGCCGGGCACGGCGCGGCCCGTGCCAACGCGACCTCGGCCTTGGTGCGGTTCTCCGAGGCGTTCGGCATCCCGGTGGCCAACACGTTCCACGGTAAGGGCGTCATGCCCGACGACCATCCCAACGGCATCGGGACCATCGGGTTCATGCGACACGACTACGTCAACTTCGGGTTCGACAATGCCGACGTCGTCATCGCGGTCGGCTACGAGCTGCAGGAATTCGATCCGGTCCGAATCAACCCGAAGGCCGACAAGAAGATCATCCACATCCATCGCTTCCCAGCCGAGGTCGACATGCACTATCCCGTCGATGTGGGGATCATCGGCGACATCAGTGCCTCACTCGATGCGCTCACCGAGGCGCTCGCCGGCCATAGCTATGACGCCGATCCTGAGATCCCCGGCTCCGGTCTCCTTGACGAGGAATTCGAGCGGGGACAACAGGATTCGCGTTACCCGTTAGCGCCCGCGCGGGTAGTCGCCGACACCCGGGCCGCACTGGACCGCAGCGACATCGTCCTAGTCGACACCGGCGCCACCAAGATGTGGATGGCCCGGCTCTACCCGACCTACGAACACAACACCTGCTTGATCTCAAATGGCTTGTCCACGATGAGTTTTGCGTTGCCCGGAGCCCTTGGGGTCAAATTGGCACAGCCCGAGTCGAAGGTGCTGGCCGTGGTCGGCGACGGCGCGTTCTTGATGAACTCCCAGGAGATCGAAACCGCCGTCCGTGAGCGGATACCGCTAGTTGTATTGATTTGGGAGGATGGCGGTTACGGCCTGATCGAGTGGAAGATGGATCTCGAGCTCGGTGAGCACTACTACGTGAAGTTCGGCAACCCCGACATTGTGACCTACGCAGAAAGCTTCGGCGCCAAGGGCTATCAGATCAAAAGCGCCGACGAGCTGTTGCCCACCTTGAAGGCTGCGCTCGACGACGACGGCGTCTCGCTGATCTGCTGTCCGGTCGACTACTCCGAAAATCTGCGGTTGACCGACCGCCTCGGCGAGCTCGACGAGACGCTGTAGCGGTCACCGCAGCACTGCGGCGCCGAACCACTCGCACAGGATCAGCGCGACTTCGACGTCGAGGCGGTCGTCGCTGATCGGACGGCCGCGGCGTTCGACCGCGCGGTGCACGCGGTACTTCACGGAGTTGATGTGGAGGTGGAGCTGCTCGGCCGCCGCCTTGTTGCTTGAGCCGGTGCGCAAAAACGCCCGCAGCGTTTCACGAAGGCGTTCGTCGCTCTCGGTGGGAGACGATAGTGGCCCGAGCACCTCGGCGACCCATGTCGAAGCGGCTTCCAGGTTGTTGCCGACCAGCGCCGCGACCGCGACGCCGGGATCGCTGGCGGCGATGAATCGGGGAACGTTCCCGTCGGACGTAATCGCCACGGCGCGCGCGTCCTGCGCCTGCTGATGTGAGCGGCGGAAGCCGTCGATCCCCGGCAGCGGGTTCCCGGCGGCGATCCATGGCGCGTCGGTTGTCGTCTCAGCAAAGGTACGAATTTGGCCTAGCGCGCCCGGTGCAGCGTTGGGCGGTAACGGAATCCATGCCCATCCAGTCACGTGGTCAATGGAAATGAACAACGGACTCTCGCACGCACCAATCGATTCAGCGAGCTTGTCTAGAAAGCGCTCCATAGCTGTCAATTCGTCGCCGCTGTCGGATTCTCGGCACCAGACGACCATCGCGATGTGGATTCGTCTGAGCGGGTAGCGGATCGTCGCGACCACCGCATCGATATCGATACCGACATCACCGCCCGCAATCAAGTCGCGAACACGAGCTGCGCGCATGGTGTTTCGGTTTCCCAACCAGCGGTCACGCTCGTCCTGGTAAGTGGCTAGGACCAGCTGCGAGATCCGGTCGATGTAAGCGAAGGAGATCCGTGCAATGAGCTCGTACACACCCAGGCTCAGTTTCGGATCCAGTTCCGATACCCGGATCTCCTCGAGCGCGATCTTCAGCACCGCTTGGTGGCCCAGCCGATAGGCTCGCACCAACGCATTTGCTGACACCTCGCGCTGTGCCAGGCGTCGGGCGTACTCGAGTGCGGCCGCGGGGGGCTCGATGTGCTCGATCGAGATGCGGTGGCGAATCGCCGAGAAGAACGTATCGATATTGCTGGCGACGGTATCGCGCAGCAGCTGCAGCAACGGCGTATCCCCGCGCAGCTCTGAGATCTCGGTGACCAGCAACTCCTGGGTTGACCGCGTTATGTCGTTGACCTGGTCTTCCATGCTGCTGACGATCGTTGCCGCACCTTTCGCAATGGCGCCGTCGTCCGCGCCTTCTGCCGGCTGTTGCGCCGCCGGATTATCGCCCGACACCACGCGCCCATCAGATCACGCCAGGCCACGCCTGTCATGGCGTTCGGAGCGCCGCGGTTGATTGGCTTCTGCGGACGAGAATCCACCAACAATTGGTCCTCCGGGGACGTCGCTGCGCGGACGCGAGCTCCCTACCGTTTGATGTCGACGCGCCGATGAATCCCGTTAAACCGGCTGGTTGAAATTCAACCGCGGAGCGTCTGTCCGATTTGATGAATTTCCGCCCGCTGCCTACGCGCAGGATAGGAGAAACGCCCGTGGTCTACCTGGCCCTCGCTGCGATGCTGATGCTGGTTCTTTGGCCGCTGTTGCTTCCAGCAGCGATCCACGGATCGCACACCATCGCAAATTTCCGGCGGAAGCCACCGCGATTTCGAACAACTGATCATCTGCAAGTTGTCAACTGACAATCACGCAACTAAATGAGATCGCCTGCTGCGCAACATTTTTAGGTACAAAGAAGCAGGCGCCCGCGTGACAAACCCTGGCCGCCAACTCACGTCAATCATTGACGTCGAACCACATCCCGTCAAGGCGTCGGCAGCGCACACTGAAGATCGCCGGAACCGACGCCTGCCGCCGAAAGCATTGTCGCAGTTGTACACAAGTTGAAGGAGAAACGATGACAACCATCGACCAACAAGACCTCGACAGCGTCGACCTGGCCGACCCCGCCGTGTGGGACGACGGGCCGCCCTATGAGCTGTTCGCCAGAATGCAGCGCGAGGCGCCGGCGCACTTCAGCCCGCAGCGCAACCTGCCGGGCGAAGGTGGATTCTGGTCGATCACCCGCTACGACGACGTGCGCGCCGTGAGCCGCGACCACCGGACCTTCTCTTCAGAGCGGCGCGGCATCTTTCACATGGACGACGTTGGTGTTCCATTGGATATGCAACGGCTGCAATTGATTTCGATGGATCCGCCGCGTCATGACCGACTCAAGGCGCTGGTGATCAAAGAGTTCACCCCAGAGGCGGTCGGCACGCACGAAGGACATGTCAAACAGATCATCAACCACACGCTCGACAGCGTCGCCGACCGCGAACAATTCGACCTGGTCGCCGATGTCGCGCGCCCGATTCCCGCCCGCGTGATCGGTTCGCTGCTGGGCACTCCACCCGAAGACGACGCCACGCTGGTGCACTGGACCAACGTGTTCACCGCGTTCGAAGACCCGACGATCCGGGAGCAATGGGCCGACACCATGGCGGTCGTCAGCGAGATCGTCGAATACACCCAGAAACGGATCGCGCAGCGCGACGATTCTCCTGGCGGCAACCTGCTCACCGCCATGGTCGATGCCGAGGTTGAGGGCGACAAGCTCAACGAACTGGAAATCGCCACATTCTTCGTCTTGCTGATGTCGGCCGGCAACGACTCGACCCGCGCCACCTACAGCGCGACGATGCTCGAGCTGTTGCGCAACCCGGAACTACGTCAGCAGGTGCGCGACCATCCGGAGCTGGTCGATGCGGTGGTCGAAGAGGGGCTGCGCTGTTATCCCGCATTTGCTTTCATGGCACGCGCAGCCACCAAAGACACCGAGCTGCACGGCAAGACGATCAAAGAAAACGACCGCCTGCTGCTGTGGTACCTCGCCTCCAACCGCGACGAAAGCGTGTTCCCCAACCCGCACAAGTTCGATATCACCCGGCCAGGGCTGGCCGATCAGCACCAGGCCTTCGGCGGTCGGGGCAAGCACTTCTGCCTGGGCGCCAACCTCGCCCGTCTTGAGCTGAAGCTGTGGATCCAGCAGACCCTAGAACGCTTCCCCGACCTGGAATTGGACGGCGACCCGACCCGGGTACGGGCGCTGTTCCTCAACCAGTACAACTCGATCCCGGTGCGGAGAACGTCGTGACCACGCTTGAACAACAGACCCGGGCGAGGCCCGCCTACCGTGAAGTCGAGATTGACGTCGAAGTTCGGCGCCGGGGAACGGTCGCCGACGGTGTCGTCACCTTGACGCTCGCCGACCCGAGCGGGGCCGACTTGCCGGAGTGGGCGCCGGGTGCACATATCGATCTGCTCATGACACCGTCGCTGGTGCGCCAGTATTCGCTGTGCGGCGACACCGCTAACCGCGCCGAGTGGCAGGTCGGCGTGCTGCTCGACCCGAACAGTCGCGGCGGATCCCAGTTCGTGCACGACAAGCTGCACGAAGGTGCCACCGTGCGGGTTCGCGGTCCGCGAAACCACTTCCCGCTGGTGGGTTCCCCGCGATACTTGTTCATCGCGGGCGGCATCGGCATCACCCCGATGATGCCGATGATCGCAGCGGCGGCGGCGGCCGGTGCCGACTGGCGTCTGCTTTACGGCGGCAGAACGCGGTCGTCGATGGCCTTTGTCGACGAGTTTGGGCGCCACGGCGACCGCGTCGCCGTCTGCGCCCGGGACGCTCAGGCGAACTTTCGGGCGGAGCTGGGCTCACTGCTGTCCGAGCCCGCCGAGAACACGCTCGTGTATTGCTGTGGGCCCGAAGGGCTCCTGACCGCGGTCGAGCAGGCGTGCAAGACCTGGTCCGAAGGCAGCTTGCACATCGAACGCTTCTCGGCGAAAGAACTCGAGCCGCCATCACCGGAGGCGCTGGACACTTTTGAACTCGAATGCCAGCGCTCCGGCCTGACTTTGACGGTGCCGCCGGACAAGACCGTCTACCAAGTATGCGAGGACGCGGGTGTCGACGTACTTGGCTCCTGTATGGAAGGCGTCTGCGGCACTTGCGAATGTGACGTGCTGGAGGGTGAGCCCGATCACCGGGACTCGGTGCTCAACGATGCTGAGAAGGCCAGAAACGACGTGATGATGATCTGCGTTTCGCGCTCCCGCTCGGAAAGGCTGGTGCTCGACTTATGAGGTCCAACTACCCATTCAACTGCTGGTATGTGGCCGCAACCACCGACGAGATCGGTCAAGGGCTGCTGGCCCGCCGTCTACTCGATAAGCCCGTCGTCATGTATCGCTGCGGCTCGGGTGACGTGGTGGCAATGGAGGATCGCTGCGTCCATCGGGCGTATCCGCTGTCGGCAGGCCGGCGCGACGGGGACCGCGTGGTTTGCGGCTACCACGGTTTCGGCTACGACCCCGACGGTTGCCTTGTCGACGTGCCGTCGCAGGAGAACGTGCCGCCCGGCGCCCGGGTGCGCACTTATCCGGTTTTCGAGCAGTCGCCGTTCGTGTGGATCTGGCTCGGCGATCCCGGCATGGCCGCGTTGCGGCCGCCACCGCGAGTGCCGTGGTATGCCGATGGGACAGGATGGGGGACCACCACCGAGGTGCTGCGCGTCGAGGCCAACTACCTGTTGCTGCACGAGCATTACCTCGACCTCACCGACGTGTTCGTGATGCACCCAGAGGTCGTGCCGCCGGATATCGAAGTGCTGCCACAGCTTGACGAGGTCGAAGTTTCCGAACGCTCGGTCTCTTATTCCCGGACAACGCCTCCCAGCCGGCTGGCCGCCTGGGAGGCTGAGATCACCGGCCTGACGGCTGACGCTACGGGGACGCGGCGTGAGGAAGGGACATTTGTCTCACCAGCGTTGCATGTCCAGCACTATGTCATTGATCCCGAGGGCGGAAAAGCCTTCGAGCTCTTGCGGATTCAGGGATTTACACCTGAAACGCCGGAGACGACACATGTTTTCCTGCAGCTGGCCCGCAACTTCGCGCACGACAACGGTCACGTCGCCGAGTTTCTCCGCAGCATGTTCCACGAGTGGGCGATGCGAGATTACGTTGTGCTGGAGACGATTCAGCATCGCCTCGGCGAGGAGGCCATGCCGCGACGCGACATCAACGTGAAGGCCGACCGCGCTGCGGTCCGAGCGCGCCGCATTGCCATGGAGATGGTCGACGAAGAGGCCGGCCTTGCTGCACTGCGCCCGATCATGGCAGCAGCGTTGAGGGGCAGCTGACGGCATGCCTTCGCCCGGTCCAGCGGCAGCGGCAATGTAAGTGGCTATCTAGGAAGGCGGCGGAGGTCCCAATGGGTGATCAGGCAACCGATTACGACGTCGTGGTGATCGGGTCCGGGTTCGGCGGCAGCGTGACGGCGTTGCGGCTGACGGAGAAGGGCTACCGGGTCGGCGTGCTGGAGGCGGGCCGGCGTTTCACCGACGAGCAATTCGCGAAAACTAGCTGGGATGTGCGCAGTTTCGTGTGGGCGCCGAAACTGGGCTGCTTCGGCATCCAGCGCATCCACCTGCTGCGGGACTGCGTGATCCTGGCCGGCGCCGGTGTCGGTGGCGGGTCACTGAACTACGCGAACACCCTGTACAAGCCCCCCGCCTCGTTCTTCAACGATCCGCAGTGGAAGCGCATCGCCGACTGGGAAGACGAGTTGACGCCCTACTACGAGCAGGGGCAACGCATGCTCGGTGTGGTCCGCAACCCGCACATGACCCCGGCTGACACGATCATCAAGGCGATCGCCGAGGACATGGGGGTAGGTGACACCTTCAGCCAGACACCGGTCGGTGTGTTCTTCGGCGAACCCGGAAAAACCGTTCCGGACCCATACTTCGGGGGTGCCGGGCCCGAGCGCACCGGCTGCATCGAGTGTGGCGACTGCATGGTGGGCTGCCGGTACGGCGCCAAGAACACGCTGGTGAAGAACTATCTCGGCCTCGCCGAACGTGCCGGTGCCACGGTGCATCCGCTCACCACCGTCGCGTCGCTGCAACAGCGTCCCGACGGAGTGTGGAACGTCGACACCGTGCGCACCGGAGCGGTGCTAAGTAAGAAACGCCAAACCTTCACCGCGCCGTACGTGGTGGTGGCCGCCGGCACCTGGGGTACCCAGAATCTGCTGCACAAGATGAAGGACACCGGCACGCTGCCCCAGCTGTCCGACCAGCTCGGCATGCTCACCCGCACCAACTCCGAGTCGATCTTGGGCGCCATGAAATACAAGGTCGACCCGACCCTGCAGCTGACCCATGGCGTGGCCATCACCTCTTCGATCCACCCCACCGGCGACACCCACATCGAACCGGTCCGCTACGGCAAGGGCTCCAATTTGATGGGCATGCTGATGACCCTGATGACCGACGGCGGCGGTCGCTGGCCGCGCTGGCTGAAGTTCCTCGCCGCGGCCGCCAAGAACCCCGCAGCGCTGCTGCGCGTGCTGACCGTGAAGAACTGGAGCGAGCGCACTGTCATCACTCTGGTGATGCAGAACCTGGACAACTCCATCGCCACCTTCACCAAACGCGGGCTGCGCGGGCGTCACCTGTCGAGCAAGCAAGGCCACGGCCAGCCCAATCCGACGTGGATCCCGGTCGGCAACGAAGCGACCCGCAGGATCGCCGAGAAGATCCACGGGGTGTCCGCCGGAAGCTGGGGTGAACTGTTCAACATCCCGATGACCGCACATTTCCTCGGCGGCTGCGTCATCGGCGCCGACCCCGAGCACGGGGTCATCGACCCCTACCACCGGGTGTACGGCTATCCCACCCTCAGTGTCGTCGACGGCTCGGCGGTATCGGCGAACCTGGGGGTGAACCCCTCATTGACGATCACCGCTCAGGCCGAGCGGGCCGCGGCGATGTGGCCGAACAAGGGCGAGAAGGACCAGCGGCCCGAGCAGGGTCAGGGCTACCGCCGAATCCAGCCGATCGCCCCGAACAACCCCATGGTGCCGCAAGGAGCCCCGGGGGCATTGCGACTTCCGGTCGTCGAGATCCGCCCGAAGGCCACCGAGTCACCGCAGACGTCGGGCACCGGAGTCGCCTGAGACCGGCGCATTGGGCCGCTCACTCGCCCGACCTGGGCCGCGAGGTTGCTTCCGCCAACGAAATGGGCCGCAGGTAACCGCCTTCCAGCGTGCGATGCCACCACGCGTGATCGTGCCGCAATTCAGCCGCGGTGGTGAAGCGGTATCGGTAGAGCTGGGCGCGCACGTATCGCGGCGGAGAGCCCGGGAAGGGATTACGCCGGAGTAAGCGCAGCGTCGCGGGATCATTCTGCAAGAGCCGCAACATAAATGGCCGAAGCCAGGGGTACGCGTACTGCGGCGAGATGGCGGCAAACCACATCAGCCAGTCAAGTCGCAGGTGGTACGGCGCCCATTGCGGCGGCACTCGTCGCACAGATCCGGGCTTGCCCTTGAACTCGTATTCTTTCCACATCGTCTGATCGGTGAGCTCCGGCTCGTCGGTGCCTTCGATCACCACCTCACGGCGGGTTCGGCCGACGGTGCCGAACGCGCCGTAGGTGTTGATCAGGTGGAACGCGTTGAACGACATGTTCATTCGCTGCCGCCGGGAGATCATGTTGGCCACTGGCCAATAGGTCAGCATCGCGGTGAGCACCGTGAATACGATCACCAGGCCGGCGAACCAGGCTGGAGCTGCGGCCAGCGCCGGCTGCTTGGAGATGGGCAGCACTGCTGCCACCGACGACGCGTCGATTGCGCTGCAGCCCAACAGGATCGTCAACCAATTGAGCCAGGCGAAGTTGCCGGACACTACCAGCCACAGTTGGGTGATGACGACGATCGTTCCGGCGATGCTGGCCACCGGCTGCGGGGCGAACAATCCGAAGGGGACGACGAGCTGCGCGAAATGGTTGCCAACGACTTCCACCCGATGCAGCGGTTTGGGCAGATGATGAAAGAACCAGCTCAGCGGCCCCGGCATCGGCTGAGTTTCGTGGTGGTAGTACAGGCAGGTCAGGTCGCGCCAGCACGAATCACCGCGGAGCTTGATCAGTCCCGCGCCGAATTCGAGCCGGAATAACAGCAAGCGCGCCAACCACATCGTGAGCACCGGTGGCGCCACCCGGTCGTTGCCGAGGAAGATGGCCAGGAAACCGGTCTCCAGCAGCAGCGACTCCCAGCCGAACGAGTACCACGTCTGACCGACGTTGACGATCGACAGGTAAAGCACCCAGAGCAGTAGCCACACCAATACCGCGGCCCACAGCGGCAATACGGCGGCCAAGCCCAGCGCCATCGCCGCAGATAGCAGCGCACCCAACCAGGCGAGCGTCGCAAAGAACCGGTCGGAATAGTGGAGGTGGAAGATGCTCGGAGCTTGTCGGAAGGATTGCCGCTGCACATACTGCGGGACCGGCAGTAGCCCGTGCTCACCGATCAGCGCGCGGAACTGTCGTGCCGCACCAACGAAGGCGAGCACATAAACGACCGCGATCCCGCGTTCGAGTATCAGCCTGCCCAACCAATACTCGGGTGCGTTAAACCATCCCATGTCCGTGACTCCTCGGACGGTGGACGTGTGTCATTATCCTGCCGCGTGCATAGCCTGCGCGGGTGAAAACCGCCGTTGCGGACTCGGCTTTTCGGGCTAGTGCGGAGGCGCAACCCCCGCGATGACGGCACCCATGTTGGCCAGCGCGATGTTCTGTTGATCCCAGTAGCTGCTGTGCGGGTCGACGCTCGGCAGCCCCGCGGGGCCGGCGGGTCCTGGGTCGGCCGCCAAACTACGGGCACCGAATTTGGGCGCCGTCGGATCGGGTCCCAGTGTCCATTCGGTAACCACGCCGCTTATGCCGATGATGTCGTTGGCCGCTCGCATCGCATACACGTGGGCGCCGGGCGCCAGGCTGAGCCCACCGGCACGATCTACCAGCATCCCAGGGCTGCCAACCGCGATGACGTTGTCGGCGTCGAGGTGACGCCCACCCGACGCGGCCGCGCCGACCAAAGTCGAGCCGTAGCTGTGGCCGATTACGGTGTCGATCGACGCTGGCCCGACGTGCGAGGCGCGAAGCCCGCTTTCGAACGCGTCCAAACCGCTGGCGCCTGCCCGAGCAGGATCAGGAAAAGCCGCGTGGCTCAAGCTCATTGGACGGTCATAACCCATCCACGTCGTGATCGACACATCGCGAGGGCCAAGAGTCTTGTCCACGGCACGCGCAGCGTTGTACATCGCCACTGCTCGTGCGTCGCTGAACGGCAGCCGGACCAAGTCCTGGCCGGTGCCGGGTACGAATATGCCGTTTCGTTTGGCGTAGTCCGGGTTCCCAACAGCCACCGCGACGAGGCCGGTGTCGGCGAGGTAGCCCAGGTAACGACCCAGCCCATCGGTGCGGTCCAGGTCGGCTCGTACCGCCCGGTATCCCTGCAGGTTGTGTCGCGCCACCGCGAGCTGTGATTGCAGCGCATAGAGCGCGCCGTCGTCGACGTGGTGGCCGGCCAGCATCGCGTCAACGCTGTGTTGCATCCGGTCAACGTCGGATTCGGCCTGCTGCTGGAGCTCCTGCAGGTGCAACCGGTTGTAGTAGTCTTTGCCCAAGTGATCCATTGGGTCCCATGGCATCCCGGCGCGGTTGCCGATGTTGTGGTCTTGGCTGTAGAGCCGGTCCTTTTCTTCCGCGGTGAGCCGATTCCATAACGCGTTGAACTGTTTCGGATCATCAGGCAGCGGCTCGGAAAGCACATCCTGGATGGGCGGCTGATTGCCATCCGGCCCGGCCGGAATGGGCAGGTCTCCGTCGGCGAAATTGATCGCGGTCGCCAGCTCCGCATCGACTGCGTTGGCCTCGGCCACGATCGCGTCTAACCGTGGCTGCAGTTGCATTTCGGCGATGAGGGCGGCTATCGGTGGACCGTCGAACGTCGCACTCGGCACCACCTTGTTGGCCATCGGGTCGATCGTCATCTGCAGCTCGACGGCATCATGACGCAGCGTGCGCAACGCGGACTGCACGTGCTCGATGCCGTCGGCGGCTTTGCCCGCCGCCTGAGCCACCGCCAATGACTCGTTGCCGTGCGCGTCGAGGTCTTGGCGGATCGCGGCATTGGTGTGCTTCCTGGCCTCGGCGGTCGCCCCTTCCCAGGTGTCGAACACCGCCAACGAGCTCAGTTGACGCGACGCCTCCAGCGTGGCCTGCCCGCGCGCGCGAGCCGCGTGGAACACCGTCCGCACCGCCTCGACGCTCCACCGATCAATATCGGCCACCGGCAACGACATCGCCACCACCTCGCAAGAAAGAAGTGCTGACTATCCCGGTAACAGCGTTGAAGATCGGGCACAACTCACCCGCTGCCTGAATTGCTTACCGGGCGGATTTGTGCCACGACGTCGCGGCGGCTGCTAGGACCGCGAGTGAAATCAGCGCCAGCAGCTGCACGCCGGCGGAATGCCCGGCGTAACCGCCGACCGACCGCCACGGATGCCGGGACAGTGCCGCGCCCGCCAAAACCAGCCCTCCGGCGGTCAATCCCACAGCGGCCACGTCACGCCGTCGCGGACGGGCGCGCAGCGCCCACTGCATGCCGAGCGCGGCGCCGAACACCAGCACGCCCACCACTCCGGCGATCACCGCCCCGGCGGTCAGCACGGCGATAGCCGCCCAGGGCCCGGGCGGCCACGGGCGCGCCGGGGGATCGGCTGGATCATCTGTGCGCGGCTGGCGCGCACGAGGCCACCACGTCATCAGGGCCAATAGCGGCAGTAACGCCAGCCCGCCGGCCAGGCCGGCGCGATATAGCGAGTTGGGCGCAAAGGTCAGCGTGATGGCGCCGGACGTTCCCGCCGGCACCACCCAGCCCTGCTGCCAACCGTTGACGGCCACCGGTGTGAGCCGAGTCCCGTCGCTGGTGTGTGCGACCCAACCGGGGTTGATGCTTTCCGGCACCACCAGTACCCGCGGCGTCGTCACCGCCGGTATGTGGACCTCGCGGCGGGCCGAACCCCATGCCCCGGTGGCGGCAGATGTCACGGATGTGGCTGTGGCGGTTGGTGATTCGGCTGCGAGCGGACCAGACAATTGCGCGCCGTCGACGATGAATTGCGGGCCGGGGCTGATCAAGAGCTCCTGCTGACCGGTCGGCAACAGGATCTGCTGCCGGTCGCACAGTTGGGCGGCGACCGGCACGCTGTCCAGCAGCGCACCCACCGTGGTCTGGATCGCGGTGTGCACGAACCGGCCGGCGATCGCGATGACGGGCCCGTGCGCGCAGTCGACGGTGACCTCGCGAGCGCGGTTGCGGGCGGCGTCCGCGGCGGCGATCGGTCGGCCGTCGGCGCCGAGCACCGAAATCTCAGCCAGCCCCGGCGGTTTGAGCTGATCGAAGCCCAGCGCGGTGCGGTCGATCACGTCGTCCCAGTCGAGCAGGCTGAGTGTCACGGTGCCGGTGACACGGGATTTCAGCGACAGGGTTTGCGGACCGGTGAACTCGCGGACCTGCGGGCCGTCCCCGAGGTCGACGGCCACCATGGTCGGGTGCGCGGGCACTGACGACCGGCTGGGAACCAGCCGTAGCCCGGTCACTTCCGTCGGCCGCGGCAGGGTGAGGGTCAGCGTCGGGGGCGTCTTGTGCTGCACCACCCGCTGCGGTGCCGTCCACGTGGTGGCCGGATCACCGTCGGTGGCGGCATAAGCGGAGCCCAGAACGTCGACCAGGTCGGAGTCACCGCGGGCCCGGGTGGTGTCGGGTTCGGCGATCAGGTCGGCCAGTTTGGGTCCCGGCCGCGCGCGCACCCACACCGTCGGCAGCACCGAAACCGGTTGGGGCACAGTCAGTGTGCGGCTGAACGTGACCGGTGTCTCGGGCACCAGCGCCATCGAGGCCGCGCACTGCATGGTCCTCGGGTCCCCTGGACCCTCAGCGCAGCCCGGCCTGCCGAGGAACTCGGAGCCCAGGTCCCACCGTCCGACGGCCGTGTCCGGCGGGGGACCGGGAACCAGCACGGTGTGGCGCAGGTCGACCGGGTGCGCGAACCCGGAGGCGTCGTACTGGGTGATCGACAAGTCGGTGATCGCGAACTGCACTCCGGCCGAACCGTCGTCGGTGCCGATCGCGGTGATCCGCACCCACGGGGTTTCGCCGTAGGGCAGCGCCGCAGTAAGCGGTTTGCCGGCCTCGTCGAACCGCAGCGTGGTGGTGCCGGTCGCGGTGGCTACTTCGATCCTCCGGACCTGGGCGCCGACGGCGGTCGCGCTGGGCGTGATGGTGATGACGCTGTTGGTCACCGGATGGTCGAAATCCACTTGGAGCCATTGACCGACGGCGGACTGCAGCCCGTTGGACACCCACGCGGTGGCCGAATCGCCGTCAATCGCGGCGGCGGGCGAGCTCGCCGGGGCGACGTCAGGTAGCGCCGTGGCATCCGACGACGAACTGGACACCGTGAGCCGGCCACCGGTCCAGGCGCCGTAAACGGTCTGAGCGCCCGGAGTCGGGTAGTCGGGCACCCGGTTCAAGGTGTGCCGGGTGTCGCCGACGGCCCGGATCGCCGACGAGTGGTCATCGACCCGGCCATAGTCGGTCTCCCGGGCCACCGGCGTATCGGTGATGGTGACCCCGGCTTGTCCGGGCACCGGCAGACCGGCGCGTTGAGAGTCCGCGGTCATCAGCACTGGGCCCAGCGGCGGCTGACCCGACAGTCGTCGGCGTTCGTCAAGGCGCAACAGCACTTCCGGACCGCCATCGACGCGGGCCAGCTGGTCGATGTCAGCCAGGTAAGGCGCGCCTTGGCGATTTACCGAGTCGCCCCCGGCGGTGGCGACTCGGTAGATCTCCACGGCCGGATATCGAGGCCGTAATCCGCTGTCGGTGACGAACCCCGACACCGGGCCGGGCCCGACCGGCGCGCCGAACTCGGCGACTTTCGCCAGGCGCGGCGATCCCGCGATGGCCCGGTGCACCAGAATCGGGCGTGCCGATCGCGACGTGTCGGGATCCAGATCGTTGCGCACGACGACATACGAGATGCCTTGGCGGGCAAGCGTATCGGCCAGACCGGCGGAGGGTCTGCCAGCCGCGAACAGACGTTGTACCGAGTCCAGCGCCCGGATGGTTTGCGGTGGGGTCAACGGGATGGAGTCGCGCACTCCCCACGGGCTGTCGCCGAGCGCCTGCAACGGTTCGTCGTGGCTGGTGCCCCACAGCTGGGTGGCGAACGGCGCGCCGGGAACCACCAGCACTCGGCCCGCAGTCGGGGTGCCGGTGTTGTGCGCGGACAGCCAGTCGGCGGCGTCGTGCCAATACCGCGGTATGGCGCTGAACGTCCCGGGCGGGGTGATCCGACCGGTCCATGCCAACGAAGTCCCGGCCATCAGCGCGGTCAGGATCACGATCGCGGCCGCGACCCGTTTGTCACGCTCCGGGTGAGCAAACGCGTGGATCCACGCGACTCTGGGGGCGCTTCCCGGTAGTGGGATCCGGCCCAGCACCTGCGCCAAACCCAGGACTATCGGTATCCGGATCACCGACTCCAGCTTGTGCACATTCCGCAGTGGCGCGCCGCCCGCGTCCAGGAAAGCTTGCGCGTGATGCGCCAGCGGTGAGCCGAGCCCGCCGCTGTAGCCGGCGGCCAGCAGTACCACCCCGATCAGCAGCATCGTCACCAGCCGCCCCCGCGCCGGCAAATCCCGCATCACCAGCCCGGCCAACCCGGCCGCTGCCACCAAGCAGGTGGCCAGGATCGCGACCGATCCGGTCACCAACTGTGCCCCCGCGGTCGCGTCGGGCGCCACGAACGGGGTCCAACTGTCGGTACCGCGCAGCACTTCGACCAGCGACGACCACTGGGTGGTCACCCCGGACGATTCGATGAAGTCCAGAAACGGCGGGCTGATCCGGGCCATCAAGATCAGCGCCACCAGCCACCAGGACATGGCCAACGCCAGGGCCAGCAACCACCACCCGGTATAGCGCCACCACCGGCGGTTGGGCCGGTGGCAGGCCCACCAGATTACCGCGGGCAGGCAGCCGGCCAGCGTCGCGATCGCGTTGACCGCGCCCATCAGCGCGACGGCCACCCCGGCCTGGCCGGCGAGTTGGCGCACCGATCGGTTGGCCTCGCCGCGCAGCGCCAGAATTGTGGGTAGCAGCACCCACGGCGCCAGCATGATCGGCAAGGTTTCCGACGAGATCGAGCCCAGCGTGGTCAATACCCGGGGCGAAAGGGCGAACGCCGCCGCGGCGATCACCCGTGATGTGGGGCTGCCGATACCCAGCGCCTCAGCGACCCGAAGCAATCCCCAGAAGCCGACCGCCAGCAGCAGCGCCCACCACAGCCGCTGGGTCACCCAGCCGGGCAGCCCCAGCAGGTGACTGG
>NZ_JBAPPI010000546.1:0-5783 GCF_049280035.1 Mycobacterium sp.
ATCGAACCACCAGAACCCTACACAGCACGGCACCGTGGCAAGCCAACCGACGTCCGCGCCCAAGCCACCGCCGCCGCCACCTCCACCGCCGGTGGGCAAAGATCACATCGAGGGCCTGGTCAGATCCGTGTCAGGTGACACGATCCAGCTCACCCAGCGGGACCGGAGCGCGGCGACCGTGGCGTTCACCCCACAGACGATGGTCACCGAGCTCAGCTCCGCTGCGCTGACCGACGTGAAACCCGGCAGTTGCGTCGACGTCAAGGCCGCGTCGCAAGGCGCTCCACCTGGCGGTGCGATCACCGCGGAGTCCGTGGACATCAGCCCGTCTGAAGGCGGCAAGTGCCCTCCGCCCGTTGGGCCGGCTGGAAGTCCTGGCGTCAACGGCATCGTCGACTCGGTGACGGGTAACACCATCGCGGTCAACGGCATCGATCCCACCGGCAAGGCCACGCACACCACCGTGACCGTCATCAACACGACCACCTACACCAAGCACGCGGTTACCAATCCGCAAGCGATCCAGAACGGTAAGTGCATGGCGGCAATGGGAACCAAGGACGGCGGGGTACTGCAGGCGGCGACCATCGACCTCGAACCGTGTCCACCGATGGGTCGCCCGCACCACCATTTCCACATCCCGTGGCCGCACCATCGCCATTAGAGCCAAGACGCGACTCGTCCAAATGCCTATGCACGATGCGGAAGTGGCCCCAACGGCGTTTAGGTGGCCCCGAATAGCTGGGTCCATAGCGCTGACCTCGCACCCTACGGTTGCGTCGCCGTAGGTTACGCTTCCGTCGCCGTAGCTTACGGTTGCGTACCCAATCCCGCCTCGGACACACTGCGTCCACAGCTACCCGGGGAAGGGAAAACCGTTGGGGCACTACATCGCCAACCTGCGTGACATTGAGTTCAACCTGTTCGAGGTGTTGGGCATCGGCACTGTTCTCGGCTCAGGACGCTATCGCGACCTCGACGTCGACACCGTCCACGCCATGCTCGACGAAGTCGCTCGCCTGGCCGAGGGCCCAATCGCCGAATCGTTCGCCGACGCCGACCGCAACCCTCCGGTTTTCGAGCCGGACCGGCACACCATCTCGGTGCCAGCCGAGTTGGCCAAATCAGTGCAGGCGGTCAAGGACGCCGAGTGGTGGCGCATCGGTCTTGCCGAAGAGATCGGCGGCGTGTCCGCACCGGGCCCGGTGACGTGGGCAATCAACGAGATGCTGCACTGCGCCAATCCGGCCGCGGCCTTCTTTTACAGCATGGGCCCGGCAATGGCCAACGCGCTCTACGTCGAAGGCACCGAACAGCAGCAGCGGTGGGCAGCGATGGCCCTGGAACGAGGTTGGGCGGCCACCATGGTGTTGACCGAGGCGGACGCCGGCTCCGACGTCGGAACGGGGCGAACCAAGGCCATCGCGCAACCGGATGGCAGCTGGCACATCGAGGGCGTCAAGCGTTTCATCTCGGGTGGCGACGTGGGCGATACCGCCGAAAACATCTTCCATCTCGTGCTCGCCCGACCCGAGGGGGCCGGTCCGGGCACCAAAGGTCTGAGCCTGTTCTACGTTCCCAAGTACCTCTTCGACTCTGAGACTTTCGAAATCGGCTCCCGCAACGGGGTTTTCGCCACCGGTTTGGAGCACAAGATGGGCCTGAAGGCGTCCCCGACCTGCGAGTTGACCTTCGGCGCCCATGGACTGCCCGCCGTCGGCTACCTGGTCGGCGACGTGCACAACGGGATCGCGCAGATGTTCACCGTGATCGAGCACGCACGCATGACGGTCGGCGTCAAGGCCGCCGGCACGCTGTCGACCGGATATCTCAACGCGCTGGCATACGCCAAACTGCGGGTACAGGGCGCGGATCTGACACAGATGACCGACAAGACGGCGCCGCGGGTCACGATCATGCACCACCCAGACGTGCGCCGCAGCCTGATCACGCAGAAGGCCTACGCCGAAGGGTTGCGCGCACTGTACCTGTATACTGCGGCGCACCAGGATGACGCTGTCGCACAACACGTTTCAGGCGCGGAAGCCGAGATGGCGCACCGCGTCAACGATCTGCTGCTCCCGGTGGTCAAGGGGGTGAGCTCGGAACGGGCTTACGAAATCCTGACCGAGTCGCTGCAGACGCTCGGTGGGTCGGGCTTTTTGACCGACTACCCCATCGAGCAGTACATCCGTGACGCCAGAATCGACTCCCTCTACGAGGGCACCACCGCGATCCAGGCGCTGGATTTCTTCTTCCGCAAGATCATTCGCGACCGCGGCGAAGCCCTCGAGCACGTGGCATCGCAGATCCGCCACACCATCGGGACCTGCGATGAGACGCTACGGCAACACGCCGATCTGCTGCAGACCGCGCTCGATGACGTCACGGCAATGACCGCCACCCTGACCGGATACCTGATGGCCGCCGCCGAACACCCAACGGAGATATACAAAGTCGGCCTCGCATCGGTGCGATTCCTGCTCGCCGTCGGCGACTTGCTCATCGGCTGGCGGCTGCTGGCACAAGCCGATCTCGCGCAAGCTGCCCTGGCCGCCGCGCCGGCCAACGACGAAGCGTTCTATCGCGGCAAGATCGCCACCGCGCGATTCTTTGCCAAGAACATGCTTCCGAATCTCACCACACTGCGCGGCATCATCGACGCTGTCGACGACGACATCATGGCGCTTCCCGAAGCGGCCTTCTAGCGACAACTCGCGGGCTTCGGAGAATACACAGCTGGCTCATAATCGGCCGCCAGCCGGTACTCAGCTGCGCCACGAATGGTGAGAATCGTTGCTTGGCCGGCCTACTCACAGCGGCCGACGATTCGAAAGGACCTAGATGGCTGGGATGCGTGTCACTTTCTGGTCCGCGCGACTGACCCGGTTGGCGCTAATCACGGTCACCGGCGCAACCGCGTTGTCCGTCGCAGCGTGCGGAGGGTCGCACAACACGAACACCGCCACGTCAGCAAGTCCGACCAGCTCTGCCGCGACACCGTCGTCGCCGCCAGCGTCGGCGAACGGCAAAGGCTGGGTCAGCGGCATGATCGCTTCGGTGTCAGGCGACGCCATCCAGGTCACCCAGCAGACCGGAAACACAACCGTAGACTTCACACCGTCGACCAAGATCACCGAGCTCACTTCCGCTCAGCTGACTGATGTCACCGCCGGCAGCTGCGTTGCGGTGCGTCCCACCCGGGAAAGCGCGGACACCGGTAGCACGATCACCGCGAAATCCGTGCGAGTCAGCCCGGCAACCGACGGCAAGTGCCCAGAACCCAAACACCGCACGGGGATAGCCGGCACCGTTGCCTCCGTGGCGGGTAACACCATCACGGTGAACGGCACCGACGCCAACGGCAATAGTTCTTCGTCCACCGTGACCGTCACCAACACGACCAACTACACCAAGCAGGCCGCCACCGACGGGCAAGCGCTGGCTCAAGGCAAGTGCATTGCTGCGCGGGGGACCCAGGACAACACTGGCACGCTGCAGGCGATGACCATCAGTGTTCAACAGGCGGACAACGGCAACTGCCCGCAACCGGGTGAGCGGCACCACCCGCACTAGTTATTTCGTGCCGCGCCAGCCACGCTCGAACGGCAACCGCCACGCTCGCGGCGCAATCAACGGATGGACCGCGTTGGGACCCCACGAATCCAGGTCGTAGCTGCGTACCGGCGGCGGATCGTCGAGCAACGGTGCGGACACCTCCCAGAGCCGCTCGATCCCCTCTGCCGTGTTGTACAGCGTCCGGTCGCCGCGCATCGCGTCAAGAATCAGACGCTCGTAGGCCTCGAGCACATCGCCGGCATGGCCGCTGTCTTCCATGGTGAACTGCAGGCTGAGCTTGTCCAGCTTCATTCCCGGACCGGGCCGCTTGCCGTAGAACGACAACGACATCTTGGACACGTCGGCGAGATCGAAGGTCAAGTGATCCGGACCCTTTTGTCCCACACCAGATCCCGGCGGAAACATGCTGCGCGGCGGCTCGTGGAATGCGATCGAGATGATGCGCTGTCCCTCAGCGAGGCCCTTGCCGGTGCGCAAAAAGAACGGGACACCGGCCCAGCGCCAGTTATCGATCTCGGCTTTGAGCGCGACGAAGGTTTCGGTATCCGATTCGGCAGACACCCCAGGCTCGTCGCGGTAACCCCGGTATTGCCCGCGCACCACCTTGGTTGGATCAAGCGGGCGCATCGAGCGGAATACCTTGTTTTTTTCGTCGCTGATCGCCTCTGAAGCAAGCTCGGTGGGTGGCTCCATCGCGACGAACGCCAGAATCTGGAACAAATGGGTGACCACCATGTCCTTGAACGCCCCCACGGATTCATAGAACCCGGCGCGGTTCTCACAGGTGAGCCGCTCCGGCACGTCAATCTGGATGTGGTCGATGAAGTTTCGATTCCAGATCGGCTCGAACAACCCGTTCGCGAACCGGAACGCGAGAATGTTCTGCGCGGCCTCTTTACCCAGGAAGTGATCGATCCGGAAGATCTGTTCTTCTTCGAATATCGCGTGAATCGCCGCGTTCAATGCTCGCGCACTGGCCAGATCGACGCCGAACGGCTTCTCCATGATGACCCGCGAGTTCTGCACCAAGTCCGCCTTGTGCAACGTTTCCATGACCGGCATCACCGCCGCGGGCGGGATGCTCAGGTAATGCAGCAGATGGGCATCACCGCCGAGGGCATCGCTCTGCTCAGCCACGGCGCGGGCCAGCGCTTCCGGTCCTTCGTGCATAGGTACGAAAACCAAATTGGCGGCGAACTGATCCAAAACGTCATCGGAAATGTCGTGGCTGTGGCTGGAGAACTCGCGGCAGGCCTTGAGCACCAGCTTGCGGAAGGCATCGTTGTCGAACTCATCGAGCGACGTGCCGATGATGCGGATCTCGGGAGCCAGGTTGGAACGGGACAGATGGAAAAGCCCGGGCAGCAGCTTCCGCCGTGCTAGATCGCCTGTGGCACCGAACATTACGATTATATGCGGCACCGCGCCGGTGTTCTTCTGCTTGACCTCGCGGGGCACGGCGTCGCTCACAACCATGATGGTAGCCAGCCCTGGTGCAACCGCAACCCCACAGAACCGGTCATACCGACGGCCCGGAAGACTTAGACGGTGAAACCGAGAGCGCGCAGTTGATCGCGGCCGTCGTCGGTGATCTTGTCCGGGCCCCACGGCGGGTTCCACACCCAGTTGATCCGCAGCTCGTCGACCAGACCGGCGCCGACCAGTGCGTTACGCGACTGGTCTTCGATGACATCGGTCAGCGGGCAGGCCGGCGACGTCAACGTCATGTCGATCAGCGCGACGGTCCCCTCTTCTGCCTCTTCCAGATTCAGGCCGTAGACCAGCCCCAGGTCGACCACGTTGATGCCCAGTTCGGGGTCGACGACATCGCGCATCGCCTCTTCGATATCGGCGAGCAGCTCGTTATCCGGTGCGGCGGTTTCGCTCATCCTTTGATCTCCTCCACGTCTTCAGTCGCTTGCGCCAGCGCGTCCTTGAACGCCATCCAGCCGAGCAGCGCGCATTTGACTCGGGCCGGATATTTGGCGACGCCCGCAAACGCGACGCCATCGCCCAAAACGTCCTCGTCACCGGCGACAGTTCCCCGCGATGACACCATCTCGGTGAACGCGGTAAGCGTCTTCAACGCCTGCCCGACGCTTTGCCCGATCACCTGCTCGGTGAGCACCGACGTGGCCGCCTGGCTGATCGAACAGCCCTGCCCGTCGTAGGAGACGTCGACGACGTGCTCACCGTCGTCCGAC
>NZ_JBAPPI010000547.1:0-6485 GCF_049280035.1 Mycobacterium sp.
TCAGTGGACATGGGGTCGCTGCCGTCCCGCTGCACCGCACCGATACACAAGTTCAGCACCACGTCGGCCGGTAGCTCTACCTCACCGACGGTCGTCGGCCGGCTAGTAAAACGCTGGCAACTCGGCACCATCGGCTCCAACCGGAGGATCTCTTCAATGAACTCGCGTACGAGCTCAGGCTGACGTCGAAGCACGTCGCACAATTCGGGGTTGCGTGCCAACTCGAGTAAGTGCCATCCGGCGTGTTTGAACAGGTTGCGGCACGCCTCGGACAGGACATGGCCTGACCGCCCATTCAGGTGCTCAACAGGCAATAGCTGCAGACGCGACACGCTGTCGAAAAGGGCGTCAGCCATCGGCGTGGTCACATCGGCCACCGCGTCACCGCCACCAGCGGCGGCAAAACGATCGATCAGCGCGGCGGCGGTCGGCCGGAACTGCGCCGCAACGTCATGAGCTGATTTTGGGGCGAATAGCTGCTGGTGAACCTCGAGATCGCTTTCGGGAAGAGCGCGGGCGCGATCCAACCTTGCATCGTCCAGATTCGCTAACACCTCCTCCCGTCCGACCGCAAAGACAAAGTTTGCAAACATCCCGTTTGCCGCTGGATGTCGCAAAACCGGGCCGGCCTGTCGCGCCAGGCGCCAACCCAAGCCGCGGTCCGTGCTCAAGGCGTTTGCCGCCTCGGCGGGAAAGACTGGGCAGTCGGCAAGCTTCACATGCCCCCTCCTCATTCTCAGCCGAGTGGCGCTCTAAAATTCCCGCAACTTCGCGACGATAACGGGATTGAACCAGTGCATACCGTTACTTGCGGACGCGCAAACTCGTCGGTGCACGACGCCTCCGATTCCCAAGGGCGTCGAGGTGGATGTTCCCGGTTAGTAACTACCTAGGCAGCTGGTGACACCGGGGATGACCAGCGGCCCGACCAGGCCGGTGCCGTCGCGCACCCGGACCGCGAGGTGCGCGACGCCTTGACTGTGCAGATCGCGCAGCATCCGAGGGTCCGCCACCAGGTTGTCGGACAACACCACCAGGTCGGCGTCGGCGGACGTCATCGCGGCATGCGGTTGGCTGCTCTGCTTGACCCGGGCACCCGAACAGCGCAGCGACTCGACCAGCAGTTCTGACAGCGGGCCGCGTCCGTGCACCCGGATCGACGCCGACCGGGCGGAACGGCTGGGTCAGCTATCCACAGAGCCAGCGCCGCCGTCGGGGTCGGCGGGGCCGGCATCTGTGCCCCGCTCGAACTCGGCGATCGCCTCATCGATTCCGCTGGTATCGCCGCCGATGACCCGGTCGATGAACGCGGCCGGGTCGTCGAGGTCCTCGGTGTCGGGCAGCAGGTCGGGGTGTTGCCACACCGCGTCGCGGGCGTCGGCACCGGCGGCCTGGGTCAGCCGCTCCCAGAGCACGGCGGCCTCCCGCAGTTTGCGTGGCCGCAACTCAAGGCCGACCAGCGTGGCGAAGGTCTGCTCGGCCGGGCCGGCGGTGGCCCGACGGCGGCGCAGCGTCTCACCGAGAGCGGCCGCGCCGGGGATGCGGTCGCCGAGGGCTGCGGTCACCACTGTCTGTACCCAGCCCTCGATGAGCGCCAGCAGTGTCTCGAGCCGTTCCAGCGCCTGGGTCTGCTCCGGCGTGGCCTTGGGCTCGAACACCCCCTGGGTCAACAGCTGCTCGACGGCGGCCGGATCGTTCAGCGAGGCCGGGTTGAAATCGCGGGCCAGCTCCTCGATTCCGTGCATGTCGATCTTCATGCCCTTGGCGTAGGCCTCAACGGCGCCGAGCAGCTGGCTGGCCAGCCACGGCACATGACTGAACAACCGGTGATGGGCGGCCTCGCGAGCCGCCAGGAAGGTGACGATCTCGCTGCGGGACTGCTCGAGCCCGGCGGCGAAAGATTCGATGGCGTCCGGCAGCAGCGCGGCGATTCCCTTGGGCCCCAACGGCAAACCGATATCGGTCGACGTCAAAACTTCGCGGGACAGTCGGGCCAGCGCCTGGCCCAACTGCGAGCCGAACGCCATGCCGCCCATCTGCGACATCATCGACAGCAGCGGACCGGCCATGTTCTTGGCCTCGTCGGGCAACGCCTCGGCCCACACCGTCGCGATCTGCTGGGCCATCGGATCGCATAGCCGCTTCCAAATCTCCAGGGTGTTGTCCACCCAATCGGTCGGGGTCCAGGCGACGGCCTTGCTGGTACCCGCCGGCAGCGCGGTCACCCCGTCGAGCCAAGTCTCGGCGAGGTGGACGGCGTCGCTGATGGCCTGGTTGGTGGCGGCCGAAATCGGCGCCACGAACCCGATCGAATTCGACGCCAGCTGCCGGGCCAACTCGTAGTTCACCGGCCCGGAGCCTTGGCCACCGGCCATCGCGGAGCCGGCGCCGCTGAACATCTGCCCGAGACGGGTGAAGATCTGGCCGAGGTCGGCAATGTCGAATTCGCCGCCGAGGCCGCCGATACCAAACGGATCCGCAGATCCCGAGCCGGAGTCAGGGTCGTTTTCCCGCCGCTTGTCGCGGTCCGGGTCGTCTCCGCCGGAGAAGCCGAAAGGCAGGTCAGCCATGCCCCCAACGGTACTCACCGGCAGCGCACGACGCGCGATCCGCCGTCACGCTCTGAGTGAACCGGGTTCCTATTGCCGCTGACTAGTCCGTCTAGTGTTAGCCAGGTGAACAGGCGGATTCTGACGCTGATTGTGGCGCTGGTGCCGATCGTGGTCTTCGGTGTGCTGCTGGCGGTGGTGACGGTGCCTTTTGTGTCACTTGGCCCGGGCCCCGCGTTCGACACACTCGGCGAGGTCGACGGCAAGCAGGTCGTCGACATCAAAGGCACGCAGACGCACCCAACGTCGGGTCACCTGGACATGACGACGGTGTCCCAGCGGGACGATCTCAGCCTGGCGGAGGCGCTGACACTGTGGATTTCCGGGCAGGAACAGCTGATGCCGCGCGACCTGATCTACCCGCCGGGCAAATCGCGGGAGGAAATCGATAAAGACAACGACGCCGATTTCAAGGAGTCCGAGCACAACGCCGAGTTCGCGGCCCTGGGATATCTGAAGTACCCGCAGGCCATCACCGTCGTGGCGGTCACCGATCCCGGGCCGTCGGTGGGCAAGCTGCAGGCGGGTGACGCCGTTGCGGCGGTGAACGGGACGCCGGTCGCCAGCGTCGAGCAGTTCACGTCCTTGCTGAAGCACACCAAACCCGGCCAGCCGATCGCGGTCGACTTTCGCCGTAAGAATGCGCCCCCTGGCGTCGCTCAGATCACGTTGGGCAGCCATAAGGGTCGCGATTACGGCTTCGCGGGGGTCTCGGTGACGGATGCGCCTTGGGCGCCGTTCGTGGTTGATTTCAACCTCGCCAACGTGGGCGGGCCCTCGGCGGGCTTGATGTTCAGCCTGGCCGTCGTCGACAAACTCACCACCGGCAGTCTCGCCGGCTCGAAGTTCGTCGCGGGCACGGGCACGATCAGGGCCGACGGCACCGTGGGCCGTATCGGGGGCATCGGACACAAGATGACTGCTGCCCGGGCCGCCGGCGCGACGGTGTTTTTGGTACCGGCCGAAAACTGCTACGAGGCAACCTCCGAAAAGTTGTCCGGGCTGCAATTGGTGAAGGTCGCCAAGCTCGATGGAGCGGTGGATGCGCTGCATGCCGTCACCTCCGGCGGGCGGCCGCCCAGCTGCTAGGAGCCGGGCAATCAGAGCCGGTGCGTAGAGTTGTGATACGTCCGACGGCCACCGTCGACATGAAGCAGGGAGCGTAGCTAGTGGGGATGCGGCCCGCGGCCAGAATGCCGAAGCTGACTCGGCGCAGCCGGATTCTCATCACGATCGCCCTGGCGGTGATCTTGTTGCTGCTGATCGGTCCGCGCTTGATCGACGGCTACGTCGACTGGCTTTGGTTCGGCGAGCTGGGCTACCGATCGGTGTTTACCACCGTGCTGGTGACCCGACTGGTGTTGTTCCTGGTGGCAGGGCTGCTGGTCGGCGGCATCGTGTTCGGCGGCCTGGCACTGGCCTACCGCACCCGGCCGGTATTCGTCCCGAGCAACGGCAATGATCCGGTAGCCCGGTATCGCACCGTGGTGATGTCGAGGCTGCGGGTGATCGGAACCGGGGTTCCGGTGGCAATCGGCCTGCTCGCCGGAATCGTGGCGCAGACCTACTGGGTCCGCGTGCAGCTATTCTTGCACGGCGGCGACTTCGGCATCGCCGATCCGCAGTTCGGCAAGGACCTTGGCTTTTATGCTTTCGATCTGCCTTTCTACCGACTCGTCCTCAGCTTCTTGTTCGCGGCGCTGTTTTTGGCGTTCGTGGCGAATCTGCTGGCGCACTACGTGTTCGGTGGTATCCGGCTGTCCGGCCGCACCGGCGCGCTGAGCCGTTCGGCACGCATCCAGTTGATCAGCCTGATCGGTACCCTGGTGCTGCTCAAGGCATTTGCCTATTGGCTGGACCGCTATGAGCTGCTATCCCACACCCGCGGCGGGAAGCCGTTCACTGGGGCCGGGTACACCGATATCAACGCGGTGTTGCCCGCAAAGCTGATTCTGTTAGCGATCGCGTTGATCTGCGCCGCCGCGGTCTTCTCAGCGATCGTGCTGCGGGACTTACGAGTTCCGGCCATCGGACTGGTGCTACTGCTGCTGTCGTCGTTGATCGTCGGTGCAGGCTGGCCGCTGATCGTCGAGCAGATCAGCGTCAAACCCAATGCCGCGCAGAAGGAACGCGAGTACATCAGCCGAAGCATCACCGCGACCCGGCGAGCCTATGGCCTCACCGATGACGTTGTGACCTACCGCGATTACAGCGGCGACACGCGGGCAACCGCCGAGCAGGTCGCATCCGACCGTGCCACCACCTCCAACATCCGGCTGCTTGACCCGACGATCGTCAGTCCGGCGTTCACGCAATTCCAGCAGGGCAAGAACTTCTACTTTTTCCCCGACCAGCTATCCATCGACCGCTATGTCGACCACGACGGTCATCTGCGCGACTACGTCGTTGCCGCCCGCGAGCTCAACCCGGACCGGCTGATCGACAACCAGCGGGACTGGATCAACCGACACACCGTCTACACCCACGGCAACGGCTTCATCGCCTCGCCGGCCAACACAGTGCGCGGTATCGCCAACGACCCCAACCAGAACGGCGGATACCCGGAGTTTCTGGCCAACGTCGTCGGCGCCAACGGCGGGGTGGTCTCGCCCGGCCCGGCCCGGCTGGACCAGCCGCGGATCTACTTCGGACCGGTCATCGCCAACGCCGCTGCCGACTACGCGATCGTCGGAAGGAACGGCGCCGACCGGGAATACGACTACGAGACCAACGCCGAGACCAAGAACTACACCTACACCGGAGGCGGCGGGGTGCCGGTCGGCAGCTGGGTTTCGCGTAGCGTTTTCGCCGCGAAGTTCGCTGAGCGAAACTTCCTGTTCTCCAACGTGATCGGATCGAACAGCAAAATCTTGTTCAACCGCGATCCGGCGCAGCGGGTGGAGGCGGTGGCGCCGTGGTTGACCGCCGACAGCAACGTGTATCCGGCGATCGTCAACAAGCGGCTGGTGTGGATCATCGACGCCTACACCACGTTGGACAATTACCCGTATTCCGAGCTGACCTCGTTGTCGTCGGCCACCGCCGACTCCACCGAAGTCGCGTTCAACCGGCTGGTCCCCGATAAGCAGGTGTCCTACATCCGCAACTCGGTGAAGGCCACCGTCGATGCCTATGACGGGACGGTCTCGCTTTATCAGCAGGACGAGCGTGACCCGGTGCTCAAAGCGTGGATGAGAGTCTTCCCGGGGACGGTCAAACCCAAGAGCGATATCACCCCCGAATTGGCCGCCCATCTGCGCTATCCGGAGGACCTGTTCAAGGTGCAGCGGATGCTGTTGGCCAAATACCACGTCAACGACCCGGTGACGTTCTTCTCCACATCAGATTTCTGGGACGTCCCACTTGACCCGAACCCAACCGCCAGCAGCTATCAGCCGCCGTACTACATCGTCGCGAAAAACATTGCCAAAGAGGATAATTCGGCCTCGTTCCAACTAACCAGCGCGATGAACAGGTTCAAGCGTGACTACCTGGCCGCCTACATCAGCGCCAGCTCCGATCCAGCGACCTACGGCAGGATCACCGTGCTGACCATCCCCGGCCAAGTCAACGGACCGAAACTGGCCAACAATGCGATCACCACCGATACTGCTGTGTCGCAGGACCTTGGCGTGATCGGGCGGGATAACCAGAATCGGATCAAGTGGGGCAATCTTCTCACGCTGCCGGTCGGCCAGGGTGGGCTGTTGTATGTCGAACCGGTTTACGCCTCACCGGGTTCCAGCGATGCCGCCTCGTCCTATCCGCGCTTGATCCGGGTGGCGATGATGTACAACGACAAAATCGGGTACGGCCCCACCGTCGGCGACGCGCTGACCGGGCTGTTCGGGCCCGGCGCGGGCGCGACCGCGGCCG
>NZ_JBAPPI010000548.1:0-2623 GCF_049280035.1 Mycobacterium sp.
CTGGCGTGACCAACAACTACCCGATGCGACCGTGATTTTGACCTCGCCATCGGGGCAGACCTATGTCACCACTCCGGGCAGCGCGCTGCTGTTTCCCAGCCTGTGCCTCTCAACCGGCGGCATACCAGCACCCGAAGCCGACCCACCCGTCGACTACTGCGGTGAGCGCAGCGCGATGATGCCCAGACGCCGCCGCACCCGCGCGCAAAACCGTGCCCACCGCATCGCCACCGAACGCCGACAGAACCACCATGCCCGCAGCCAGCGACGAGCCCACTCCACGAGCTACCGCGGGCCGGCCCCACCCGACTCCGACCACGACCCCCCACCGTTCTGAGGTCGCGACACGCGATACTGGACTGGGCGAGACCAGCGCCGACCACCGCGATGGCGACTCGGAGGATTTCTAACATGCCCGCATCGCGCCCGGAAAACCACGTGAGCTGCGAGCAACTACCGCCGCTGGCGGCCGAAGACCATGCCTGTGATGTCTGCGCGGTGGTCTATTCCCACATGACGATCAATGATGCCGTCAACGTCATCAACGGCCTACCAGCCGCCATCGGGGACGCGATCTCTGCGATCCCACCCGAGGCGTGCCGGGTGCGCCGACGTCGGCAAGTCTGGTCGGTCGCTGAATACCTTTGCCACGTTCGCGATGTCTACTCGCTGCAGCTGCAGCGGGTTTCTGCGAGCAAGTTGCCCGCACGCAAGGACGTGACTGGGACCGCGTCGCGACCCGTTTGCCCGGCTAGACCAGGAATTTGGCTCTGAGCAGGTCTTCACCTAGACTCTAGGGGTTGCCGTGGGCAGACCTCGGCCGGCGTGCGCAAGCAGAACTAGTCGGCCCCGCGTGCCCTTCGGTGACGAAGACCATGCTCGACAGGTCGCTGGTAGGACGTCGTCGGTAGACGATGCCCAGCCAGGATCGCAGCGCGTGGGCGTGCATACGTGAACCAGGTCAGGAGATCTAGTGATTCAGCAGGAATCGCGGCTGAAGGTGGCCGACAACACCGGCGCCAGGGAGATCTTGTGCATCCGCGTGCTCGGCGGCTCGGGGCGGCGGTACGCCGGCATCGGCGACGTCATCGTCGCGACGGTCAAAGAGGCTATCCCCGGCGGCAACGTCAAACGTGGTGAGGTGGTGAAGGCCGTGGTGGTGCGCACCGTCAAGGAGCGTCGCCGCCCCGACGGCAGTTACATCAAGTTCGACGAGAACGCGGCCGTGATCATCAAGCCCGACAACGACCCGCGTGGAACCCGCATCTTCGGGCCGGTCGGCCGCGAACTGCGGGAGAAGCGCTTTATGAAGATCGTCTCGCTGGCCCCGGAGGTGTTGTAGGTGAAGATCCACAAGGGTGACACCGTCCTGGTCATCTCGGGCAAGGACAAGGGCGCCAAGGGCAAGGTGATTCAGGCCTACCCGACCCGCAACAAGGTGCTCGTCGAGGGCGTCAACCGAATTAAGAAGCACACCCCGATCTCGACCAACCAGCGCGGAGCGCGGTCAGGCGGGATCGTCACGCAGGAAGCCCCGATCCACGTCTCCAACGTGATGGTGGTCGACTCCGACGGCACGCCGGCCCGGGTTGGCTATCGAGTCGACGAGGAGACTGGCAAGCGGGTCCGCATCTCCAAGCGCAACGGCAAGGACATCTGAGGCATGACAACCCTGGAAAGCACAGAAAAAGTTCAGCCACGGCTCAAGGTTCAATACCGCAATGAGATCCGCGATGCGCTCCATCAAGAGTTCAAGTACGCCAACGTCATGCAGATCCCGACCGTGGTGAAGGTCGTGGTCAACATGGGCGTCGGCGACGCCGCCCGGGACGCCAAGCTGATCAACGGCGCCGTCAGCGACCTGGCGGCGATCACCGGCCAGCGCCCGGAGATCCGCAAGGCGCGAAAGTCTATCGCGCAGTTCAAATTGCGTGAGGGCATGCCGATCGGCGCGCGGGTGACCCTGCGCGGTGACCGGATGTGGGAGTTCCTCGACCGGCTCACGTCGATCGCGTTGCCGCGTATCCGCGACTTCCGCGGGCTGTCGCCCAAGCAGTTCGACGGCGCCGGCAACTACACCTTCGGGCTGGCCGAGCAGTCGGTGTTCCACGAGATGGACGTGGACAAGGTCGACCGGGTCCGGGGCATGGACATCACCGTCGTCACCTCAGCGACGACCGACGATGAAGGGCGAGCGCTGTTGCGGGCCCTCGGCTTTCCGTTCAAGGAGAACTGACCAGATGGCGAAGAAGGCACTGATCAACAAAAGTGCGCGCAAACCCAAGTTCAAGGTGCGCGCGTACACCCGCTGCAATAAGTGCGGCCGCCCGCGCGCGGTGCTCCGCAAGTTCGGGCTGTGCAGGATTTGCCTGCGTGAGATGGCGCACGCGGGCGAACTGCCCGGCGTGCAGAAGAGCAGCTGGTAACACCGCTATTACCCAACGAGACCAACCCCGACCACAGCTGCGCAACAGGCCCAGACCGGGAACCACTGCGAGGAAGGCAACACCGCTGTCATGACAATGACGGATCCGATCGCAGACTTTTTGACACGTCTGCGCAACGCCAATTCGGCGTATCACGACGAGGTGACGCTGCCGCATTCGAAGATCAAGGCCAACAT
>NZ_JBAPPI010000549.1:0-6039 GCF_049280035.1 Mycobacterium sp.
GTACCGGCCTCGGCCGTCTCCTTGCCCTGGTAACCGGACAGCAGCTGAATCACCTGCTGACGCACCCGGGTGAGCTCAGCGCCCAGTTTGACCAACACCTGGGCCGCAACGCCTTCACCCTCACGGATCAAGCCGAGCAGAATGTGCTCGGTGCCGATGTAGTTGTGGCCAAGCTGCAGCGCCTCACGCAGACTCAGCTCGAGCACCTTCTTGGCGCGTGGCGTAAACGGGATGTGTCCCGACGGGGCCTGCTGGCCCTGGCCGATGATCTCCTCGACCTGGCTGCGGACGCCCTCCAGCGAGATGCCCAGCGACTCCAGTGACTTTGCGGCTACACCTTCGCCCTCATGAATAAGACCCAACAGGATGTGCTCGGTGCCGATGTAGTTGTGGTTGAGCATCCGGGCCTCTTCTTGCGCCAGGACGACGACCCTGCGGGCACGGTCGGTAAATCGTTCGAACATCGGTGGTTACCTGCTCTCCCTCACCATCGGTACTCCGTCATTATCGGCTCAGGGGCCGACACTTGCGTACCTGCCATCCACTGTAGTGGGCGGCTCGCCAGGCTTCCTACCTTGCGGTCGGTAATGCCATCGCTATCTGCCCGGCTAAATCAGAGCCGTAATGAAAGCAACGCGGTAAACCGGCAAAACGGTTCCCGGCCGGGTGGGTGATTATTTCGCCACCAGCGAAAAGCCGGACCAGCCCGCGTTCGGTGCTGGTCCGGCTCTGCTGTACCGCGCGGTGTTGGTCGCCGGGTCAGGTTGCAGCGTGGAACGCGTCGATGACGTCGGCCGGGATGCGGCCCCGCGTCGACACGTTGTGCCCGTTGCGACGGGCCCATTCCCGGATCGCGGCGCTCTGCTCGCGGTCGATGGCTCCGCGGCCGCGACCGGAGCCAGAACGTCCGCGCCGACGACCGCCGACCCGACGGCCGGCTGCGACCCACTGCTTCAGGTCGTTGCGCAGTTTCGTGGCATTTTTGGTCGAAAGGTCAATCTCATAGGTCACCCCGTCGAGGCCGAATTCGACAGTTTCATCGGCGGCGCCCTCACCGTCGAAATCATCGACCAAGGTGACGGTCACTTTCTTCGCCATTGGCTAAGCCTCACGCTTTCTTCCTGCGCACTTACCGTGCGAGTTGTTTGGATCGCCCCCGTGAACATCAATCTGCCATATGCAGGCGCGGTATTCAATACGCCACCATAGATGACGTCAGTTGCTATGCGGACGAACAATCGGGAACAATACTGTCTCCCTAATT
This sequence comes from Mycobacterium sp., assembly GCF_049280035.1. GTDB lineage: Bacteria > Actinomycetota > Actinomycetes > Mycobacteriales > Mycobacteriaceae > Mycobacterium. The sequence goes on from NZ_JBAPPI010000549.1 coordinate 1,265, forward strand.
GACAGACCAGTCAAAGCCATCAACAACCGATCGATACCCATTCCCGTTCCGGTGCACGGCGGCATGGCGTACTCCAGAGCGGTCAGAAAATCCTCGTCGAGCACCATCGCCTCGTCATCGCCGGCCGCGGCCGCTCTCGCCTGTTCAGCGAATCTCTCCCGTTGCACCACCGGGTCGATCAATTCCGAATATCCGGTGGCCAGTTCGACCCCGCGTATATACAGGTCCCACTTCTCGGTAACCCCCGGGATGCTGCGGTGTTGACGCGTCAAAGGCGTTGTCTCCACTGGAAAATCCCGAATAAAGGTGGGTGCGGTCAAGCTGGCGCCCACGGCATGTTCCCATAATTCTTCGACCAGCTTGCCATGCCCATACCCGCGGTCGGAGGGCACCTCGACGCCGAGCGACTCGGCGATCGCACGTAAGCGGTCAACAGTGGTGTTCGGTGTGATCTCTTCGCCGAGTGCCTCCGATAGCGACGGATACATTTGTATCGACGCCCATTCTCCATCGATGTCATAGACACTGCCGTCGGGTAGTGACAGTTGCCTAGTACCGATCGCCTCGTCCGCCACCTGTTGAATAAGCTCGCGCGTCACGACCGCCGAATCGTCATACGTTCCATACGCCTGGTAGGTCTCCAACATGGAAAATTCGGGGGAATGTGTGGAATCGGCTCCTTCGTTTCGGAACACTCGATTAAGTTCGAAGACCTTGTCGAACCCACCAACGACGCATCGCTTGAGGAACAGTTCCGGTGCGATCCGAAGGTACAGATCGATGTCGAGCGCATTGGAGTGCGTGACGAACGGCCGAGCCGCTGCACCCCCCGCCAAAGTTTGCAACATCGGCGTCTCGACTTCGAGAAACCCGCGCTGCTCCAGCGCGGACCGTATCGCGCGAATGACGGCGATCCGCAGCCTGGCGACCGTGCGTGCCTGGGGACGGACGATCAGGTCAACGTAGCGCTGCCGCACCCGCGACTCTTCGCTCATCTCTTTATGTGCCACCGGCAGCGGCCGCAGCGCCTTGGACGCCATCTGCCAGCTATCGCCGAGGACCGACAGCTCGCCGCGCCGTGAGCTGATCACCTCTCCGTGTACGCAGACGATGTCGCCGATATCGACGTCGGCTTTCCAGGCGTCAAGCTCCTCCGCACCGACGCTGGCGAGGCTCAGCATGACCTGCAGCTGGGTGCCGTCGCCTTCTTGGAGTGTCGCAAAACACAATTTTCCCGAATTGCGGGCGAACACCACCCGGCCGGCGACACCGACGATGTCACCGGTGGTCGAATCGGCGGGCAAGTCGGGGTAAGCGGCACGGATCTGCGCCAGCGTATGGGTGCGGCCGACTTCGACGGGGTAAGGGTCGCGGCCCTGCTCCGACAACCGAGCACGCTTGTCCCGGCGGATCCGGAATTGCTCAGGGATGTCCTCAGGAAGGTCCTCGCCGGCGTTCACGACCTGCCAGCTTAAGTCATGCGCTTGCCAGCGATATTGCCTCCTCAGCGCGCCGTCTTGAGCCGTCCGCGCTGGCTGTCCCGGTTGCGTTCGAACACCAGCCGCAGCCCATGCAGAGTCAGGTGCTGGTCATAGTGATCGACGGAATGCAGTTCGGCCAGCAGCAGCGGCGCGGTGTGGCCAGTCGCCACGACCGTGACCTGATTTCCTGGGCCGCCTGCAAAACCGTCCACGTCGTCGCGGATGCGGCCGACCAGGCCATCCACCAGCCCGGCGAAACCGAACACCGCACCCGCCTGCATGCATTCGACGGTGTTCTTGCCGACCACCGAACGCGGCCGGGCCAGCTCGACCCGCCGCAATGCGGCCGAGCGCGCGGCAGCCGCGTCGGAGGAGACCTGTATCCCCGGCGCGATAGCGCCGCCCAGGAATTCGCCTTTGGCGGACACCACGTCGACGCAGATCGATGAGCCGAAATCGATCACGATGGCCGCGGTACCGTACTTCTGAAAAGCGGCGAGGCAGTTGACAATCCGATCGGCACCGACTTCTTTCGGATTGTCCACTAGCAGCGGGATGCCGGTGCGGACCCCGGGTTCGATCAGCACATGCGGCACCGACGGCCAGTACTGGTCGAGCATCACCCGTACTTCGTGCAGCACCGATGGAACCGTAGACAGAGCGGCTGCACCGGTTAGCCGATCGGAGTCCTCACCAATCAGACCGTCAAGGGTCAAGGCAAGTTCGTCGGCGGTGACTTCGGATTCGGTGCGAATCCGCCACTGCTGCACTACCGTCGCATGCTCCTTCGAACCGGAGAGCAGGCCGACAACGGTGTGTGTGTTGCGGACGTCGATTGCCAGCAGCACGGCTAGGAGACCTTCATCGCGGCGAGACCAGCTCGCCTGCATCGGCCGGTACGAACGCCGGATCGTGTCCGAGGTCGATCGGCCGGTTGCCGGCGTCGACGAAGACGATCCTCGGCTGGTAGCTGCGCGCCTCGGCGTCCTCCATCGTCCCGTAGGCAATCAGGATCACTAAGTCACCGGGATGGACGAGATGCGCTGCAGCACCGTTGATTCCGATCACACCGCTGCCGCGCTCGCCGGTGATCGCGTAGGTGACCAGCCGGGCGCCGTTGTCGATGTCGACGATGGTCACCTGTTCGCCCTCGAGCAAGTCGGCCGCATCCATCAAGTCGGCGTCGATGGTCACCGAGCCAACGTAGTGCAGGTCCGCCTGCGTGACGGTTGCCCGGTGGATCTTCGACTTCAGCATTGTTCGTAACATCAGTTCCTCCAGGGTGATTCGTGACGCCCAGCCGGGACCGCGGGCTCCCGCCCGTCGACGCCGACGGTAGTGCTGATTTCAATCGCGACATTGTCGAGGAGTCTGATGGCACCGAGCCGGGCCGCAATCAGCAAGCGGGCGGGGCCGTGCAGTGGCGCCGGCCCAAGTGCAGGATCGCGCACCTGCAGATAATCCACTTCCAGCGCGGGCACCTCCGCCAGCACAGCGCGGGCCGCCTGCAGCGCCGCGTCCGCACCACCGGATGCGACATGCGTCCCGGCCAGCAGCGCCGCCGACAGCACGCCGGCCAGTTCACGTTGGGCAGGATCGAGGTAGCGGTTGCGCGACGACATCGCCAGGCCATCTAGTTCACGCACGATCGGCACCCCGATCACCCGCACATCGACATTGAGGTCGGCCACCATCTGCCGGACCAGCACCAGCTGCTGATAGTCCTTCTCGCCGAAGAACACTCGATCAGGGCGCACAATCTGCAGCAGCTTCAGCACCACGGTGAGCATGCCGGCGAAATGAGTGGGCCGGGCGGCGCCCTCGAGCTCGGATCCCAGCGGGCCCGGATGTACGGCGGTACGGGGGCCGTCCGGATACATCGCTACAACGCTTGGGATGAAAGCTATTTCAACCCCTTCACCGCGCAGCAGCGCCAAATCGTCGTCGACGATCCGCGGGTAAGCGTCGAGATCTTCGTCGGCGCCGAATTGCAGCGGGTTGACGAAGATGGACACCACCACCACCGATCCGGGCACCCGTTTGGCGGCCCGGACGAGGGACAGATGCCCGTCGTGCAGCGCGCCCATGGTCGGCACCAGCATCACTCGTCGACCGGTATAACGCAGCGCACGGCTGACCTCGCCGACATCACTTGGACTCGAATACACGTTGAGTTCGCCGGCATTGAACCTCGGCGGCCTGTTGACGGTCACCGCGCCGAAACCTCAAGGACCTGGAGGACCTCGTCGGGCGCATGCGCGCGCTGCGCGGTGCGCAGCGCGTTCAGCCGATAGGCCTGAGCCAGTTGCGCATCGACGGACGCCAGCGCGCTCAGGTGGGAAGCGACTGCGCCGGCGTCACCGCGAGCGACCGGACCGGTCAGCGCCGCCTGCCCTCGTTGCAGGGTGTTCTCCAGCGCGGCGCGGGCCAGCGGCCCGAGTATCCGTTCGGCGATGCCGCCAGGCTGATCGTCGACCAGCTGCTGACCAAGGAGTTCGTTGCCCGACAGGGCGGCCCGCAACGCGTCCAGGGCGTCGGCGAGCACGGTGACGACGTGGTTGCTGGCATGAGCCAGCGCAGCGTGATACAGGGTCCGCGCGTCCTCGCGGACCCGGAACGGCTCGCCGCCGATCTCCAGCACCAGGGATTGCGCGATCGCGTACCCGACCTCGTCGGCCGCGGTGATCCCAAAGCAGGTGTCCGGCAGCCGGGAGATGTCCTCGTCGGAGCCGGTGAACGTCATCGCCGGATGAATGGCTAGCGGAATACAGTCCTGCCTGCTCAACGGCTCCAGCACGGCCACGCCGTTGAGCCCGGAGGTGTGCGCGACGATGGTGCCCGGCCGCACCGCCGAGGTGGCGGCCAACCCCGAAACCAGCGCCGCCAGCTCGGTGTCCGGCACCGCCAGCAGCAGCAACTCGGAGTTACCGGCAACGTCGGGTACCGGGGAGACCGGGGTGTCGGGTAGCCAGCGCTCGGCCCGCCGCCGCGACGCCTGGGAAACGGCGCTGCACGCCACCACGACGTGGTCGACGCGTTCCAGCGCGACCCCCAAAGCCGTTCCCACCCGGCCGGCGGAGATGATCCCCACCTTGAGCCGGGCGGGGCGCAATCCGTCGAACTGCACCATCGCAGACGACCCTCACAAGTCTCTTGGTTTCGTTCCAGTCCCGCTGTGCGGGTACCGGACGGTCGTTAAGACTCTACCCTGGCAACGGCCCGAATCGCGCTGTGGCCTTCGCCGCAGTCCTCGCGGCGCCGGCGCCGGCCGCCGCCGGACGGGCTGGTTTGCAG
>NZ_JBAPPI010000550.1:0-6689 GCF_049280035.1 Mycobacterium sp.
CGGTGCAGCGCGGTGATCAGCAGCACCGGTCCGCGATCTGCCCGCAGTTCGCGCACCAGCTTCAGCAGCGGAGTGCCGCTTGGATGACTGGCGGCGACGCTGGCGGCCAGATCCTGGGTGCCCGCCACATGCCGCAACACCACCCGGGCTCCGGTCCGGTGCGCGATCTGTAGCAGCGGAACCGCGAACGGGTCGACCTCCCAGCCGACTTCGACGTGGCCAACCATTTCGCCGTCGACCACGAGGTCGGCGTGTTCGAGACCTTGGGCGGGAGTGGCCGACGGCTCCTGCGCAGGTACCCACCGCAGGCGCGCACCGGTGGCGGGCAACTCATCGGGGTCGGGCTCGGGTGCTTCCTCACCGTGCAGCAGCGCGTCGGCGACTTCATAGACTCGGTCGTCGTCCCAGCCCGAGACATCGCCGCGGGACTGCAACACGGCGCGGTGATCACCGCGCAGCGCAGCGCCGTCGATGACGACCACTTTCACCCGATCGAGGCGACGCAGAGCGCCCGGATCGAGGATCATTTGTCCGTCGTCGGCAAGGCCGCGGCCCAGCACCGCGGCGAAGGACTGACGGCCCATGTGCGCGGCCTTCGGTATTCCGGCCAGCACCGCACCGGCCGCGTCCTCGGGGCCACCGCCGGCGACTAACGCACTCGCGGCCGCGATCAGCGAACCGTTAGCGGCCTGGTTGACATATTCCTCCACCGGCCCGGCCATGGATCCCTTCGCGGTGTCGATGGCTGCATCGATGGCGCCATCGACCACGACGTGCGAAGCCTCGCCCGCCGCTGCGGCTGCCCAGTGGTGCCGTGGGGCCTGCGATTTGGCGCCGGCTGACGAGATGATGGGGACCACCGGGGCTTGCGGCCGGCCAGGGGAGGCCAGCTGCGGCTCGCGGTCTCGCCAGCGGCGACGATGCGCCTCGGCTTCGGAGATCTGCAGGACTCGTTGCATCAGGTTCAAAAGCGGAGTGCCGACGGCCTGGGTCAATCCGTTGGCCGCCGCCGTCGACGCGCTGAGCGCGAGATCGGTGCCCACTCGGCCGAGTCGCGACTCGAGCAATGACACCATCCGCGGTTGATTGTTGAGCAGGGCAGCCGCCGCTCTGGTGGTACGCGGTGCCGCAGGCAACCTGACCACCCAGCCGGTGACTGCGGCGCCGATCGCAACCGCATCGAAGGCCGCGGCGGTGAGCGGCACCAGGATCGCCAACGGGTTACCCGGGTCGGCGAAGGGCGCGGTTCGGATTTCCGGTTCCGGTCCTGCGGCGGCCAGGTCGTCGGCCACGGCGGAAACCACGTCGCGCACCTCATCCAAGACGCGGTCGCTGTCGGCGTCGTCCTCGAGTTCGATCACCAGCCGGCCCAACGAACCCTCGACATGGGCGGTGGCCACACCCCGAACCCTGCGGACCGGCTCTTCGACCATTGCCGCGTAGTCGTGCCAGCGCGGGAACGGCAGCAATGTATCGAGGTCCAGGTGCACCCGCCGCCCGCTTTGCCAACGCAGGGTCGCCGTCGCGCCGTCTCGGCTGCCGTTAGACGAACCACCCGTGCCGAGAAATCGGCCGGCCGATTGACTCACCGAATTCACCACCGGGCCGGCCAGCGTCTGCAGAGCATCTGCGGTGTTCGCAACACCTTCCACGCCGGCTTGCAACATCTCTACTGCTCCGCCGGTTATCCCGCCGACAACGGCGGCTACGCCCGGAACCTTCATTCCTCACCCTTCAAACAACGTCTACCGCGCCCATACTTATGACGTCTTAACGAACTGTCCACACGAAACGCGCCGGGTGGACCTGGCGGCGACTGACTGCGGCAGCAACCCGCCCGACACGGATCACCGGGTTGGCGGCAGACCAAACGCGGAAAACAGCCCGGGATCAAGAAACACGGTCAGTGCGGCGACCCCTGCCGCCCCAGTATCCAGGACATGTATCGAATGCGCCCGCATGACGTTATCGGCGGCCCGCCGGTACTCGGCAACAGCGGGCTGCCCATTGGCGGCAGTGGGGACCATCACGATATCGCCCGCCGGGGCGATGGCGCGGGTGGTGAGGAAGCCCATCACGGCATCGCGCCCGGTGAACCAGGCAGCCAGCGGCGGCATCTCCAGCCTGACGTCGGCTTGCAGCAATTCGGTGAGGGCCGCGACGTCAGCGTTCTCGAAGGCGGCGCAGTACCGGTCGACCAGGGCGCGCAGCTGGGCGTCCTCGGGTTCGGCCACGTTCTCCTCGGCGGGCGCGACCTCGGCGAGATGGGCGCGGGCGCGCTGCAAGGCGCTGTTGATCGCCGCCGGCGTGGATTCGAGAACCTCGGCGGCCTCGGCGGCGCTGAACTGCAGGACATCCCGGAGGATCAGGACAGCACGTTGGCGTGCCGGTAGCTCCTGTAGGGCTGTCACCAATGCCAACCTGATGCTTTCCCGTGCAGCGAACGACGGTTCGGGGGCCAGCGCGTCCGGGAATGGCCCCAGCCAGTCATACGTATCGCCGCTCACGTCGAGGCTGATGTTCGGGTCAACCGAGGCGGCGCCGACGCCGGCCGGCAACACCCGGCGAGCACGGTTCTCCAGAGCCCGCAAGCATGCCGTGGTCGCGATGCGGTACAACCAGGTGCGCAGCGCTGCCCGCTCCTCGAATCTTTCGTATGCACGCCAACCGCGCAGATAGGTCTCCTGAACAAGATCCTCAGCATCATGCGCCGAGCCGAGCATGCGGTAGCAATGCGCGATCAACTCGCCACGATACGGCGCCGCCTGCGCCATGAAATCCTCCTGGGCTGGCACGGTCCTATCTCCTCCGCGTCCTGTGCGGCTCCAAGCGCTACCAATTACTGATACACCCCGCGGCCCAAATTCATCGGTCCGGCGGCGATGAATCGTGGTGGCCGGACGTATCTGCATTAGTGCAGGCATCGAAGTCACCGAGATGCACCGCCGAAAAGGAGCCATGACCATGAGCGCAGCAACCGATGGACTCGCCGGCACGACAGCGATCGTGACCGGTGCGAGCCGAGGATTCGGCCGGGGCATCGCCGCGGCCCTGATGGCAGCGGGTGCACAGGTTGTCGGTGTCGCCCGCAGCCGTGAGCACCTCGACCAGGTATGCGACGTGTTAGGCGACGGCTTCACTGCGGTCGCCGCCGATGCGGCCGATCCAGCGACAGCGAGCCGGCTCGTCGCGGAGCACCGGCCGCGCACGCTGGTGCTGTGCGCCGGGGCCGCTCCACACATCAGCCGGCTATCCGAGCAGAGCTGGCAGACCTTCAGCAAGAACTGGAACGTCGACGTTGCGCAAGCATTCCACTGGATCCGTGAAACACTGCAGCGCCCGCTGGCATCGGGCAGCTCGGTCATCGCGATCTCCAGTGGCGCAGCGGTCAACGGATCGCCACTGAGTGGCGGCTACGCGGGAGCGAAGGCCACCGTCAGGTTCATCACCGGCTACGCCGCCATCGAATCGCAACGGGCCGGACTGGGAATCGACTTCGTGTCGGTTCTCCCGCAGTTGACCCCGGCCACCGACCTAGGCGCGCCGGCAGTGGCGGCCTACGCCGCGTGGGAAGGAGTTGACGTCGACACCTTCTTGAAGAATCGCGGGCCAGTGCTCACCCCTGAACAAGCCGGGAAATCCGTTGTGGAACTAGCGACCGGCGGACATCCGGACCACCTCGCGTACATGCTTAGTGCCGCAGGCCTTTCGCCGCTGGCCTGATCGCACCGAAACCGAAGGGAGACCGCAATGCAAACACCCCCGATCGTGTCGGCGCAGGAGTGGGAGGCTGCACACCGGCAACTGCTTGTGAAGGAGAAGGAGCTGACCCGCGCCCGTGACGCGCTGGCCGCCGAGCGGCGGCGGATGCCGTGGACCCCGGTGGAGGAGGAGTACGAGTTCGACGGACCCGACGGCAAGGTCGACCTGCTGGGCCTCTTTCAGGGTCGCCGTCAGCTGATCGTCTACCGCGCCTTCATTGAGCCCGGCACAGAAGGCTGGCCCGAGCATGGCTGCCGCGGCTGCTCCATGGTGGCGGACCACGTTCCCCACCTTGCTCACTTGAACGCCCGCGACACCACGCTGGTATTCGCCTCGCACGCCCCGCAGACCGACCTCGAGCGCATCAAGGGCCGGATGGGTTGGAAGGTGCCGTGGTACACGATCACCGACAGTTTCGACGCCGACTTCGGCGTGGACGAATGGCACGGCACCAATGCGTTCATCCACGACGGCGGCCAGGTGTTCCGCACCTACTTCATCAACAACCGCGGCGATGAGGCGTTCGAGAATACCTGGACCTACCTCGACATGACGGCGCTCGGCCGCCAGGAGACCTGGGAGGATTCGCCGGAGGGCTACCCGCAGAGTCCCCCTTACGAATGGTGGGACTGGCACGACGCATACGGCGAGCACGTGCCGTCGCGCTGGTTCGGCGATCCTGATCCGACCGATCCCAACGACCCGCGTCCACCGCGCACCTGACATCGCAAGCACGGTCCGCGACCGCAGTAGGTTTTCTTCTGGGAGTGACACCAGAAGGGAGCCGGTATGCCGAGAGCAACCAGTGACGTCTGGGAGGTGCTGTCGACCGCGCGCACGATCCGGCGGTTCACCGACGAACCGGTCGACGACGCCACGCTGACGCGTTGTCTGCAAGCGGCGATGTGGGCGCCGTCCGGCGCCAACGCTCAGGCCTGGCGTTTCATCGTGCTGCGGTCAGCCGAGCAGCGGGCTGTGGTGGCCAAGGCGGCGGCCCACGCCTTGGAGATGATCGAGCCCGTCTACGGGATGAGTCGGCCGGCCGCCGACGACGACAGCCGGCGGGCCCGTACCAACCGCGCGACCTACGAGCTGCACGATCGGGCCGGCGAATTCACGTCAGTTCTGTTCGCGCAGAAGCATTTTCCGACAGCTTCCGAGCTGCTGCTCGGCGGGTCGATCTTTCCGGCGATGCAGAATTTCTTGTTGGCTGCGCGCGCCCAGGGTCTGGGCGCGTGTCTGACCAGCTGGGGTGCTTATGGCGGCGAGCAGCTGCTGCGGAACGCCGTCGGCGTGCCCGACGACTGGATGGTCGCCGGGCACATCGTGGTGGGCTGGCCCAAAGGCAGGCACGGACCGGTGCGTCGCCGGCCGCTAACCGAGGTGGTTAACCTCGACCGCTGGGACGAGCCGGCAGCTGAGTTCGTCAGGCCTTGATGCCGACCGTGATCAAGTCGGAGATGGCCCGGGTTAACAGCGGCCGCCGAACCCGGTGTTGCTCCGCGATGGTCAAGCCGGCGCCCTCGAACAAGCGCCGCATCTCGGCGGGCGACGGGTGGTGCGCCGGCTTCCATTTGCTGGTCGCGGGCCCCTGCAGGAGGAGTTGGCGCGCGCTGAGAGTCGAGACCGCCACCAGCCCGCCGGATGACAGCACCCGGTGGAATTCACGCAACGCCGCGGGTTGGTCGAAGAAGTGAAACGCTGATGTCGTCACGACCGCGTCCAGCGTCCCGTCGTCAAACGGAAGTTGCTCGGCGGGACCACGCAGCCACCGCACACCTGTCGAACGGGCGCGGGCCTGCTTGAGCATGCCCTGAGACATGTCCAGACCGTAGACCTCGCCGGGATGCAGTTCGCGTTCGATGCGGTCAGCTAAAATGCCTGTGCCGCAGGCAATGTCGGCAACCCGCGCAGAGGAGTGCGCGCGTAGCTGCGCAACCACCTCGTCGTGCGCGGGGCGGTATACCCACTGCTGCAAAAACGGCAGGTTGTAGGCCGGGGCCGCCCAACTCCAGAACCCTGTGATGGCGTCGTTGAACCCGCGGCGTTGCGCTGGCGCGGTCACTTGGTCGACGTGTAGTAGATCGTGTCGGCCACCGACACCGAGTCGTTGCCCTGCGGGATCGGCGGACGGCCGAGGTCCGTCAGCAGCTGGCTCATCGGTTTACCAGTCGACCGCCAGCCCAGCGTGTCCAGATAGGCGGCAACGTCGTTGCGATCGCCCTCATATCCGAGTTCGGAGAATTCGAGGTCGAAGCCATGGGCACGCCATTTTTCGGTGGCCCTGCGCATCTTTTCCCGCGCCTGATCGTGGTCGACGTCCGACATGTCCGGGATAGCCTCGGTGGCCAGTCGGCTGCCGGCGGCGCTGAGCGCGGAGATGTTGTCCAGCAAGCGGTCTTGTGCTTCGGGCGGCAGATAACCGAGCAGTCCCTCGGCGATCCAGGCAGTGGGTTGGGTGTGGTCGAAACCCGCCTCGATCAACGCGGCCGGCCAGTCGTTGCGCAGATCGATGGCGACCGCACGGCGGTCGGCTGTCGGCTCGGCGCCCAGATCGGCCAGGGTGGTGGTCTTGAACGCGATCACCTGAGGCTGGTCGACCTCAAATACCGTCATACCGGCGGGCCAGTCCAACCGGTAGGCGCGGGCGTCAAGACCCGACGCCAGGATCACCGCTTGGCGGATTCCGGCCTGCGTCGCCTCGAGGAAGAACGAGTCAAAAAAGCGGGTGCGGACGGCCATCGCCTCGGGCATGTGCTCGAGCTTCCAGCTGGACTCGTCGTCATCGACGTCGGCGGCGGCCAGCTCTCCGCTGGCCAACTTCGTCAGGAAGTCCACCCCGACGGCTCGGACCAGCGGTTCGGCGAACTGGTCATCGATCAGGGGGTTTTCGGCTTTGGTGGCGAGCGCCCGGGCTGCGGCAACCA
>NZ_JBAPPI010000551.1:0-1850 GCF_049280035.1 Mycobacterium sp.
TCGACACCGTGCGCGCAGCCATGCCCGTCCTCGAACAGCTCTCCTTCGATGAGGCGTTCGGGGAGCCGTCGGAGCTGGTTGGCGCCTCGGCGGCCGAGGTCGAGCGGTTCTGCGAGGACCTGCGGCGACGGGTGCGCGAGGAGACCGGCCTCATCGCCTCGGTCGGTGCGGGCTCGGGCAAGCAGATCGCCAAGATTGCCTCGGGTATGGCCAAACCCGACGGGGTGCGGGTGGTCCGGCATGTCGAGGAGAAGTCGTTGCTGGGTGGCCTTCCGGTGCGCAGGCTCTGGGGGATCGGGCCGGTGGCCGACGAGAAGCTGCATCGGCTGGGCATCGACACAATCGGGCAGCTGGCCGCGCTGAGTGACGCCGAGGCGGCCAGCATCCTGGGTGCGACGATCGGGCCCGCGCTGCACCGGTTGGCCCGCGGGATCGACGACCGCCCGGTTGCCGAGCGGGCCGAAGCCAAGCAGATCAGCTCCGAATCCACCTTCGCGGTTGACCTGACGAGCTTGGAGCAGTTACGCGAGGCGATCGACTCGATCGCCGAGCACGCTCATCAACGTCTGCTGCGCGACGGCCGCGGCGCCCGCACCGTCACGGTGAAGCTGAAGAAATCCGACATGAGCACGCTGACTCGTTCGGCGACGTTGCCCTATGCGACGACCGAGGCGGCCGCGCTGACCGCGTTGGCTCGTCGGCTGTTGCTCGATCCCCAGGAGATCGGCCCGATTCGGCTTCTGGGCGTGGGATTTTCGGGTTTAACCGACGTGCGCCAGGAGTCGCTGTTCCCTGACTTAGAGCTGTCTGAGCCGGAGTCGCAGCATTCCCTGGAGACGGTATCCGCGGCGATGTTTGGCCCGGATGCGGAACCTTCGCCGTGGCGGGTGGGCGACGACGTGACACATCAAGACCTGGGGCATGGCTGGGTGCAAGGCGCCGGCCACGGCGTGGTCACGGTGCGATTCGAGACCCGCAGCTCAGGACCGGGGCCGGCCCGGACCTTCCAATCCGACACCGGTGAAATCATCCGGGCCAATCCGGTGGACAGCCTGGACTGGCCGGACTACGTCGCGACGCTGCGGGCCGACGAGCCGGTGTGATCCTCGAGGACTATCCGTACTTGGACGGGCCGACGTCCTGGCGACGGTGGAATTCGCTGCCGCGGCAATGCAAGAGCCTGAATCTCACAGTGCGCTGTACGCGTTAAGCAGCGCGTCCCACAGCTCGGCGCCGCTGAGTGTTGGGATGTCGAAGTAGGTTGTCATTCCGTCGACTACCGGTGTGGCCGAGTCGATTTCAGCTGGCGTCAACCCGAGGTAGGCGGCGTGGAGTGCCAACCCGAGGTAGACGTCGTTGAGTGTTGCGCCGCCGGAGCCGGCGTTAAGGGGATCCGCCCAGTAGTCGCCGTCGATGGTGTACACCTCGGTCGGGTACAGGTGGTGGGGGGTGGTGTCCCCGACGAGGTTTTGCCAGCCGAGGTCGTCGAGGATTGTTGTCCCCATGGGAGTTTCGGCCAAGGTGTTGAGGAAGCCGCCTTGTGCGCTGGCCGTGTCGCCGACCATCACGAAACGTAAAGCGTCGGTGGGGATTTTGTCGTCGGCGAGTTGCTGTTCGGCGAGGGAGGCGACGACGCTGCTTTGTGAGTAGGTGAAAATGGTCAGCGGGTCGCTGCATAGGCCGGAGGCGGCGCAGTGCATGTCGCCGGCGCTGTAGTCGGCGACGACCGCCTTGACAAGATCGTTCTCGCCCTGCGTCACGCTCGAGCCGAAGTCGTTGGTTTCCGGGGTGGTCAGCGCCAGCGTCGATGCGGTGGTGCCGTGGTACCCGTTCGGGTCGAGGTACAGCTT
>NZ_JBAPPI010000552.1:0-7206 GCF_049280035.1 Mycobacterium sp.
CGCCGCAGGTCCTCGCAGAACCGCTCGACCTCGGCCGCCGAGGCGCCAACCAGCTCCGACGGCTCCCCGAACGCCTCATCGAAGGAGAGCTGTTCGAGGACGGGCATGGCTGCGCGCACGGTGTCGAAGACCCGACGGCTGGCGACTCCGTAGACCACGCCGCGCGGCGGCAACACCACCGCCGTCACGCCGATCAATCTGCGTGCTTGATGCATTGGCATGGCCGACCGGGCGCCGAAAACCCGTGATTCGTAGCTCGCGCCTGCCACCACGCCGCGGCCGCCCAGTCCGCCGACCAGCACCGGGCGCCCCCGCAATGTGGGCCGGGTGAGCTGCTCGACGGACGCAAAGAACGCGTCCATGTCGAGGTGCAGCACCCAACGGGATTCCACAAACCCCGATGCTATTGCGCTAGCGTCTAAATCATGGCCATGAACTTGTGCCACCGGTTGTGCTGCAGCTCCGATCGCTACTTCAAAGTGGTCGAAGACGCGCTGTTGCCGTGGGTGCTCGGCCACGTCGAGTTGGGCGACAACGTGCTGGAGATCGGGCCCGGCTACGGCGCCAACATCCGGGCGCTGATCGACAAAGCGCCGCACTACACCGCAGTCGAGATCGACCAGCCGATGGCCGACCTGCTGAAAGACAAGTACGGCGACCGCGCACGCATCATCCAGGGCGACGGAACCGACACCGGCTTACCGTCTGAGGAGTTCAGCTCGGTGGTGTGTTTCACCATGCTGCATCACGTTCCGACGCCGGCGCTGCAGGATCAGTTGTTCGCCGAGGCGTCTCGAGTGCTGCGGCCCGGCGGTGTCTTCGCCGGCAGCGACAGCGCGGCGTCAACCCTGTTCTCTATCTTGCATTTTCGCGACACCTGCAACCCCGTGTCGCCGGACACGTTGCCTGACCGGTTGCACGCAGCGGGATTTGACGATGCACATGTCGAGGCCAAAGGCCGCAGGCTGCGCTGGCGCGCGGTCAAGGCACGCTGATGCGCAACGAAATCGGCAGGGCCTGGGCTCGGTTACGCGACGAATGGGGCACTCGGCTCGAACCCGGTGAACAGGCGACAGTTCTGGCCTGGTCGACGTTTACCGTCACGTTCGCCGGTCTGCGCGCGCTCACCCACTGGATCCGTGCCGGACACGGACCGTCGGGCGGAGGTATGAGTCTAGGCGGCAAGCACTTCCACCACTACAACATCGGTATCGCATTGCTGGCGTGCGTGGCAGCCGTGGGCCTGCGCGGAACCGAGCGGCAACGGCATCATCCCGCAGCCGCGATCGCCTTCGGGTCGGCGAATGCGATGATCGTCGACGAGTTGGCGCTGCTGCTCGATCTCGAGGACGTCTACTGGGGGACCGAGGGGCGCGAAAGCGTTGACGCCGCGATCGGGATCATCGCTGCAGGCGGCACGATCGTTGCCGGCATGCCGTTCTGGCCGCACGTACACCGCGCGCTGCGGAACCTCTAGACGCGAAGCACTTTCGCGGCGTCAGGCCTTCGCGATCGCGACCCGCACGTCGTCGCCGATTTCGGTGGCGCCCGGCCCCGGCTCGCCGAACTCGAAGCTGCTAGCCAGGATTTCCCCTGCGATCAGGTCGCGATGTGTGCTGGCCCAATCGGCACGCTGCGGCGGCACCGACATCACCACGCTGATCCGGTCGGAGACGTCCAGCCCGGTCGATTTCCGCAACTCCTGCAGCTCGCGGATGCGGTCCTTAGCCCAACCCTCGGCCTCCAGCTCAGGCGTCACCGTGGCGTCCAGCACCACCAGTCCGGCCCCGCCCGGCAGCGGCGCGGTGTTGTCGGGGTCGGCGGCCACCAGCCGCGAGCTGTACTCGTCGGGTTGCAGCACCGCCGGGCCGGCGGTCAGCGTGGCGTCGGCGTTGATCACCCCCACGCCGGCCTTGACCGCTTTGATCGCCGCCTGTACATCCTTGCCCAGTCGCGGCCCGGCGACCCGGGCGTTGACAGTCAGCTCGAAACGACCGTAGCTGTCGATGTCCTCGGTGAGTTCGACCTGCTTGACGTTGAGCTCGTCGGCGATCAGATCGGCGAACGGTTCCAGTCGTTGCGGATTGTCCACGGCCACCGTGAGTTTCTGCAGCGGCAGCCGCACCCGCAGCTTCTTCGCCTTACGCAGCGACGAGGCCACCGAGCACACCTCGCGCACCTGATCCATCGCCGCGACCAGCCCAGCGTCGGCAGGCAGCACCCCGGCTTCCGGCCAATCGGTCAGGTGCACCGAACGCTCGGCGGTAACACCGCGCCAGATGATCTCGGTGGTCAACGGCAGCAGCGGCGCGGCCAGCCTCGCGGTTACTTCGAGCACGGTGTGCAAGGTATCGATCGCATCGGGGTCCTCCTCCCAGAACCGCGAGCGGGACCGTCGCACATACCAATTCGTCAAAGCCTCGGTGAACTGCCGCAGCTGCTCGCACGCCCCCGAGATGTCGCACACATCCAGCCCATCGGTCAGGTCGTCGCGCAACGCCGCCAATTTGGCCAGGATGTAACGATCCAGGACATGCGCTGAATTAGTGCGCCAGGTGCCGACTTTTGGCGCGTAGAGGGCCAAGAAGCTGTAAGCATTCCAGAACGGCAGCAGCACCTGGCGCACCCCGTCGCGGATACCCTGCTCGGTGACGATCAAGTTCCCGCCGCGCAGGATTGGCGAGGCCATCAAAAACCAGCGCATGGCATCGGACCCGTCGCGGTCGAATACCTCACTGACGTCGGGATAGTTGCGCAGCGATTTGCTCATTTTCTGCCCGTCGCTGCCCAGCACGATCCCGTGCGCCACACAGGTTTTGAACGCCGGCCGATCGAACAGCGCGGTGGCCAGCACATGTAGCGTGTAGAACCAGCCTCGGGTCTGCCCGATGTACTCGACGATGAAGTCGCCCGGGTAGTGCGTCTCGAACCAGTCGCGGTTCTCGAACGGGTAGTGCACCTGCGCGTAGGGCATGGACCCGGAGTCGAACCACACATCGAAAACGTCGGCGATGCGCCGCATCGTCGACCGTCCGGTGGGGTCGTCAGGGTTGGGTCGGGTGAGCTCGTCGATATACGGCCGATGCAAGTTGTCCGGTCGCACGCCGAAGTCGCGCTCCAGCTCGTCAAGGCTGCCGTAGACGTCGATCCGGGGGTAAGCCGGGTCATCGGAGACCCAGACCGGAATAGGCGTGCCCCAGTAGCGGTTTCGCGAGATCGACCAGTCGCGGGCACCCTGCAGCCACTTACCGAACTGACCGTCTTTGACGTGCTCGGGATACCAGGTGATCTGCTGATTGAGTTCGACCATCCGGTCCCGGAATTCGCTGACATTGACAAACCACGACTCCACCGCCCGGTAGATCAGCGGATTGCGGCAGCGCCAGCAGTGCGGGTAGGGGTGCTCATACGTTTCGTGGCGGATCAGCACCGCGCCGTTGGCCGCCGCCGGGCCACTCTGGTTTTTCAGGTCCCGGATGATCTGCGAGTTGGCCGCGAAGACATGCTGGCCCTGGTAGTCGGCGACCGTCGCGTCGAATCGGCCCCTGGCGTCGACGGGCGTCGCCGGCACGATGCCGGCTTTGTCGGCAGTCTCCTTGTCGTCCTCGCCGTAAGCCGGGGCCAAGTGCACAATGCCGGTGCCGTCGTCTGTGGTCACAAACTCGGCGCCGAGCACCTGAAAAGCGTTGGGCGAGTCCATAAAATACGGAAACGGCGGCAGGTAACGCAGGCCCACCAGATCACTGCCGCGGTAGGTGCCCAGCACCTCCGGCTCATCGCCTAGTTCTCGCGAATAGGCGCCCAGTCGAGCCTCGGCCAGAATCAGGCGGCGCTCCCCCGCCCGCACCTGCAGGTAGGTGACGTCGGGGTTGACGGCGACCGCCTGGTTCGACGGCAGGGTCCACGGTGTCGTCGTCCACACCAGCAGGTGCGCGCCGACGAGATCTTCTGCATCGCTCTCCGCGATGCGAAATCCGACGGTGATCGCCGGGTCCTGCCGACTCTGGTAGACATCGTCATCCATCCGCAGCTCGTGGTTGGACAGCGGGGTCTCGTCGCGCCAGCAGTACGGCAGCACCCGGTAGCCCTCGTACGCTAACCCCTTGTTCCACAACTGTTTAAACGCCCAGATCACCGATTCCATGTAAGGCAGATCGAGCGTCTTGTAGTCGTTGTCGAAGTCCACCCAGCGGGCCTGACGGGTCACATAGGCCTGCCATTCGTCGGTATAGCGCAACACCGATTCGCGGCAGGCTTCGTTGAACGCGGCGATGCCCATCGCGTCGATCTGGGACTTGTCGGTTATCCCGAGCTGCCGCTCGACCTCGAGTTCGGCCGGCAGCCCGTGGGTGTCCCAGCCGAAGCGGCGGTCCACCTTGTAGCCGCGCATGGTGCGATACCGCGGCACGATGTCTTTGACGTAGCCGGTGAGCAGATGCCCGTAGTGCGGTAGACCGTTGGCGAACGGCGGGCCGTCGTAGAACACATACTCCGGGGCGTCAGCCCGCCGCGCGATGGTGGCCCGGAACGTGTCGTCGCTCGTCCAGTAGCCGAGCACCTGGAGTTCGAGTGCCGGCAAGTCGGGTGCACCGCCAGCCAGCTTGGGATAGGCGTTCTCGGTCACTGCGCGCGTCGTCTCCCTCGTGCCACTTCCAGGCCCGGGGACGACGTCGCGCCGGTGCGCAAGCGCCGCGGTACCACCCCGCATTGCCACGCCGAAGCGCGGCCGCTCGTTGACGGCTGTGACGGGCCTACCCGTTCGGATCTACTTGAGCCGTTCCTTTAGGAACTGAGCCTGTTCTTCCGAAGGCTCCCCGGTGATAGCCGGATCGACGCCGCTGCAGGAGATTCTACGGGGCGGAAGCAAATCAACATCAGGCCAGCGCGGCCTTGGCGTCGGCGAGATTGGCCGCGCCAAGCACCAAACGGGTGTTGGTGGCGAGATAGGCGGTTTCCAGGTTGATTTTCGCGGCGCCGAGTTTGTGGACGACTTCGCCGAGCGCGCCGGGACGGTCTTTGATGTCGAGCACGATCACCTCTTGCTCCTCGGCGATCTTGATTCCGGCGCTCTGCAGCGCTTCGAATGCGGGGGTGGCATCGTGCACCAGGATGTGCACCTCTGCGTGCCCTCCGCCGCTGGTCAGGGCGCACAGACCGGCGATGTTGACCCCCGCCTGGCCCAAGACGTCGCCGATCAGCGCGAGCTCGCCGGGCTCGTCGTCGAGATAGAGCGTTAGATCGGTCGCCATGACGCGCTCCCTTCGCACCAGGTCTGAACAGATCGTATGTCAACGCTACCGCTTATGCCGATGCCGATTGCCGCGATTTCACGCTGCGATCAGAGCACCGGGTTCCCACTGCCTGGCCGACGGTCCGGTACCGGAGCACAAGTGTTTGTGCGCGGCCGAGCAGCCGAAGATGAGGTTGTGCAAGAGGTCCCCAGTCACATGGCCAGCGAAATTGACATCGGATCCGACGCGGTATTATAGGGCGGCCCGACTTGTCAGTGTGGTGTGCAGAGCTGCAGGCGAGATGAGCCGCCACACGACGTTCCGATTCTGTCTCGACGCATCCGTCGAGCAGCAACAGTCGCTTCACCGGCATGCCGGTGCGGCACGGTTTGCGTTCAACCAGTGCCTGCGGACGGTCAAAACCGCGTTGACGGCTCGCACGTCCGATCCTGGTATTGAGGTGCCGTGGAGCGGATTCGACCTAATCAACATATTTAACGCTTGGAAGAAAACCCGCGACGCTGGGCGGGTATTCGCCGTCGACGCGGATGGCGTCGCCTCCATCGTGGCGTCTGGGCTGCCGTGGCGACGCGAGGTCTGTCAGCAGGTGTTCGAGGAGGCTGCCGTGGATTGCGGGCGGGCGCTGAGGGCCTGGTCGGATTCGCGCTCAGGCAAGCGCAAAGGCCGGCGCGTCGGGTTCCCCGCTTCAAGAAGAAAACCGCAGCGGTGCCGTCGTTTCGGTTGCGCAACAGGCACCCGAGGGGCGGGAGACCGGCAATCCGAGTCGGCGACAACGGTCGGTCGCGCTCGATCACCCTGCCCGGCATCGGCCAGATCGCGGTGCACGATGACACCCGCCGGTTGCGGCGCATGCTCGCCAAGGGTCGAGCGAAGATCCTGTTCGCCACCGTCTCCCACCACGCTGACCGATGGTGGGTGTCAATAAACGTGGAGGCCGCCGACCTCCACGTTGCACACCGCCACGTGCCGCGCGGCGAGGCCCGTCACAGCGACTGGGTCGGTATCGATCGGGGCCTATCGGCATTCCTGGTCGCTGCCACCAGCGACGGCACCGAAGTCGCCCGCATCTGCGATGGGCCGAAGGCACTCGCCGTCGGGATGCGACGCCAGCGGCGGCTGGCGAAGTCATTGTCCCGCAAGAAGAAAGGATCACACCACCGCCGCAAGGCCGCCGCAAAGCTAGGACGTCACCACCGCCGCGTCGCGAACGTGCGTCGACACTTCTTGCACCAGGTATCGAATCAGTTGGTCAAGACCCACGACCGACTCGTTATCGAGAACCTGAACGTGGCAGGTATGCTGCGCAATTGCAGCCTCGCCCAAGCGATCTCGGATGCGGGATGGGCCGAATTCGGCCGAGTACTGGGCTACAAGCAGCAGTGGCGAAGCGGCGAACTTATCACCGCCGACCGCTGGTACCCATCGAGCAAGCTGTGCTCGGCATGCGGAGTCAGCAACACCGAGCTGTCGCTCACCGATCGGGTCTTCACGTGCGACTGCGGCTTGGTTCTTGATCGCGACCTCAATGCCGCGGTTAATCTCGCTCGCTGGGGCGAAAACCACGCGTACTCCCCCGAACCCCGGACCCCCAAGCACGGAGGCCGGGCCATCAACGCCCGCCGACGGGACGGCGCTGACCGGCACCCTGCGTGTGCCAGTGAAACCAGCCCGAAAGACGCGGGAACCGATGTTCACACTGCACCCGCAGCCTGAACTGACGACGCCCGAGGAGGGCGGTGCCGAACACTCAACCGAGTCATTCGACACGCTTTACACTGCGGCTGTGGCGTTCGACGCGGCGTTTGCCCGCGATGTGGTTCTGCCGCTGGCGCAGGCAGCGTACACGGTAATGGGTGGTAGCCAGGCCACCCTCCCACCCGGTTACGTGCAGACCAGTTTGATCCAGGCTGATGCCGTGGTGCTCACCGCGATGACGAGCCCGCACCCCGCCGTG
>NZ_JBAPPI010000553.1:0-7159 GCF_049280035.1 Mycobacterium sp.
GATCGGGGTTCTGCAGAATCGCCGCAATAACTTTGGCTTGATCGACCGCGGCGATCGGGGCGTGGCGGACATCGGCGAAGGGCAACCGGAAGATGCCTTCGTTGGCGCCGGCGCGCACCCAGAACGCGTTTAGCCATTCCATGAAAAAGGTGGGTCGCAGATGTGCGGTGACAAGGGCGGTGCGATCCAAGAACCGCTCGGCGATCCAATGTTGCCGGGCGGCATTGCTGGTAGCTTCGCGCCGCGCCGAGATTTGCGACATGTTCACGACCGCGTGCACCCCGGCCTCACTAGCGGCCTGCGCGAAGTTCGCCGTGGCCTCAAGCAACCCCGAGCGGATCGGGTAGACGAAGTAGGCTGCGGTGACGCCGGCTGTCGCCGCGCTGACGGCCGGGAAGTCCAGTAGATCGCCTTGGACGACTGCGGCGCCCTGTTCAGCCAGCCGGTCCGCGCGCTCGTCCAAGGCATGCACGAAGGCGCGGACGCGTAGGCCACGTTCACGCAGCAAGCGGACGGTGTGTGCGCCGGTCTTCCCACTGGCTCCGGTGATCAGGAATAGGTCGTTCTCGGTGGTCATGCTTGTCGCCTCTCCCATTCGCGGATGCCCCGCTGACCTCCAGCCCAACGCAAGTAAACCGATCGGTATTCCGAGATAGTGTGCACAGGTGTGCGCTGCTATGCCGCGACAATTTGAAACATCACCAAAATGCCCTGCGCCTGTGCGCGAGGGCGCTGCGCGTTGACGGCGGCAAGCCCGCGCAGCAGGTGGGTTTTCACCAACGCAGAAAGCTGGTTTGGCGGGAGATGATCGCGGATAATAAGCATGAAGCGTCCAGCAGAAAGACCGTGAAATGTCGCGTCCACGCCGCTCACCGGCTGGTGACAGTCCGTGGCTGTCCCCGTCACAACTTCGCGCCTGGGTTGCCTATATGCGCGTCCAATTGCGGATGAACTACGAGATCAACAAACAATTGCAGCGCGATAACGATCTCTCGTTGTCCGACTATCACGTACTCAACGCCCTGAGTAATGCCCCTGAACACAAGCTGCAGGTCACCGATCTGGCCGCCTTGATCGGCTGGGAACGCAGCCGGCTGTCCCACCACTTGCGGCGATTGAGCGAACGTGGCCTCACCAAGCGCATCCGGTCGACCGAAGACGGGAGGGCGACCGATGCGGTTCTGACCAAGAAAGGCATGGATGCGATGGTCGACGCGGCGCCCGGTCACGCCATGCTGGTCAAGAAACTGTTCTTCGACCCACTGCCGGACGAACTTGTCGCTCCTTTCACCGCGGCGCTGGAGCACATCCAGGCGAGCCTGAATCTGAATGCTTCGCTGCCGCCGGCACCCCTGTAGACGGATCCGGCGGCTGTTAGGGCGCGAGAACCGGGTTGACGTCCATGTAGATGCGGTAATCGTCGACGACTCCGTTGTGCACTCCAAAGATGTTGCAGCAGGGCAAATCTAATTCGCCGCCGTCAATGCGCCGATAGTGGACGTCCATGATTGCGATCACCGTGCCGTCGTCGACCTCCCAGAGGTCGAGGATGGTGTGGCGCAGATCGGCGATCGCATCGCGAAAGGACCTGGCTGCCGCGAGAAGCTCGGATTGGGTGTTGGGCGGGGCGGCATTTCCGAAACGGAAGTGCACAGCCTTCGCCGTGAGTGCGGCGATTGCGTTAGACCTGCGGCAACTGTGCTGCGTGAAGATCGCTTCCGCAGATGCCGCAGAGGTCGACTTCGACGATGACCTGGTCGGGTCGCAGTGTCGGCCGCGGGCGTTCTTCGAGGGCGATCGTTCGTTCATTGGTGAGCACCACTGCCGGCATTGTCATGGCTATGTTTTCCGTGACGTTCGCAGCAACATCACGCAAACGGGTAAGGCCCCAACCTGCCCCATGCAACGAAGGCGGCCAGCGCCAGAATTACGGCATTCACCCCGATATTCAGGGGTTCCTTCCGGCGAGCATGAACGACCGCCGCGCCGACCATCACGAGGATCAAGCCAATCGCTGCCAGCGGAACAAGGATTGGGGCGATGTGAGTGACCGCAGGCAAGATCAGCCCCGCCGCGCCGAGAACCTCGACGACTCCGATGAATCGAATATTCGTCGGGGTGACGTCCTGCGCCCAGCCTTGACCAGAGCTGACGAGCTTTTCCTTGGGAACGAGCAGCTTCATCAGCCCACTTCCCGCGAAGCTTGCCGCTAAGACGATTGCGACTATCCACAGCGCCAGATTCATGATGTCCTTACCTTTCTTCCAGGGTGTTCGTCGCCGCTGGCCGTAGGCTTCGAGTCACCCAGGGACGGCGGGTATGGCTTGCATGTTGTTGCCAACTGTTATGGCTGAGGAGGATTGGCCGCCCGCCGTCCCGCGACGACTCGACCGCTAATTGAGAGATGCGATTTGATCGCTGTGTAAGGACACGACGGCGCGGTCGTCTGCTGGGTTGATCGGGACGATAACGGCTACGGAGGTGTTTGTGGCACAACCTGTCTGGGCGGGTGTGGACGCCGGCAAAGCGGACCATCACTGCATGGTTATCGACGGCGACGGGCAGCGACTGCTCTCGCGGCGCGTCGGCAACGACGAAACCGCGCTGCTGGAGTTGATTGCGGCAGTGACGACGCTGGCTGATGGAGGCGAGGTCACCTGGGCGATCGACCTCAACGCCGGCGGGGCCGCGTTGCTGATCACCTTGCTTATCGCCGCCGAGCAGCGGCTGCTCTACATTCCCGGCCGCACGGTCTATCACGCCGCAGGCAGTTACCGCGGCGACGGCAAGACCGACGCCAAAGACGCCGCGATCATCGCCGATCAGGCCCGCATGCGCCGCGATCTGCAGCCACTGCGCCCCGGCGATGACATCGCGGTGGAGCTGCGCATTTTGACCAGCCGGCGCACCGACCTGGTGGCCGATCGCACGCGGGCGATCAACCGGTTGCGCGCCCAGCTGCTGGAGTACTTTCCGGCTTTGGAACGCGCCTTTGACTACAGCAAGAACAAGGCCGCGCTGATCCTGCTCAGCGGCTACCAAACCCCCGACGGGCTGCGCCGCGCCGGCGGCGCTCGGGTAGCCGCGTTCTTGCGTAAACGCAAAGCCCGCAACGCCGATGCGGTCACGACCACCGCCATCGAAGCGGCCAACGCTCAACACACCACCGTGCCCGGGCAACAACTCGCTGCCGCCATGGTGGCCCGCTTGGCCGAGGAGGTGATCAGCCTCGACACCGAAATCGCCGACACCGACGCGATGATCGAGGACCGATTTCGCGGCCACCGCCACGCCGAAATCATCCTGAGCATGCCCGGCTTCGGCGTCACCCTCGGCGCCGAGTTCATCGCCGCCACCGGCGGCGACATGAGCGCATTCGACTCCGTCGACCGCCTCGCCGGCGTCTCTGGATTGGCCCCAGTACCGCGCGATTCCGGCCGAATCAGCGGAAACCTCAAACGCCCCCGCCGCTACAACCGGCGCCTGCTGCGCGCCTGCTACCTGTCCGCACTGATCAGCATCCGCGCCGACACCGCCTCGCGCACTTACTACGACCGCAAACGCGCCGAAGGAAAACGCCACACCCAGGCCGTCTTGGCCCTGGCCCGCCGCCGCCTCAACGTTTTGTGGGCCATGCTGCGCGACCACACGACCTATCAACCCACCGCACCTAACGCCGCGGCGGCTTGACAACTTCATTGAGATTCCTCCTAGTGAGATGGTGATGCTTGGGTTTTGTTGAATGCTGCGGTGAGACTGGCGACTTCGTCCTCGCGCAACGACAGCGATCCGGCGGCAAGGTTTTCAGCGAGATGGCCGCGACTCCTGGTCCCGGGGATCAGCAGCACGTTGTCAGCGATCGCCAACAACCAGGCGAGGGCGACCTGGGCTGGCGTGGCACCGTGGCCGTCAGCGACGCCAGTGACAGTCGGATTGGTCTGGATTGTGTCATGTTGTTTCTTCGGCCAGCCCAGCGGACAAAACGGGACGAACGGGATGTTTCGAGCGGTGCACTCGTTAAGCACTGGTTCTGACGACCGATCTGCGAGGTTGTACGCGTTTTGCACGCAGACGACGTCGGTGATCTCAAGCGCCATCAGCAGGTGCCGGTGGGTGACGTTGCTGATCCCGACACCTGCGATCAGGCCTTCGTCCCGGGCGGCCGCCAACGCGCCGAGCTGCTCGACGAACCGTTGGTCGGGCACCGCGTTGTCCAACACCCGCAGATTTACCGCCGTGAGTTGCTCGACGCCTAGCGTTGCAAGGTTTTCTTCGATGCCGGCGCGGAGCTGATCGGGATCGTCGTGAGGCACGACCCCCCCGTGATCGTCCCGTCGGGCAGCGACCTTGCTGACCAAGGCCAACCCGTCGGGGTAGGGGAAAAGCGCTTCGCGGATCAACGAATTGACCACACCGGGCCCGTAATACTGGGCGGTGTCGATGTGATCGACACCGGCATCCAGGGCGGCACGCAGCACCGCGACCGCTTCGTCGCGATCCCGGGGTGGGCCGTACACCCCGTCGCCGGCCAATTGCATTGCTCCGTAACCGACGCGCCACACCGTTTTGTCGCCCAGGCGATAGCGATCGACCGTGGTGGTGGTCATCGTCGGCGCCTATCGGCCGTCGTGTTCGAGATGTCTGCTGGGTTCATCGCGATGGAGCAGTCAGCACGGTGTAGAGCTCAGCGATGACGCCGTCCCGCACGATGGCGACGTCGAAACCTGAGCTGTCTGGGGTGTTGCTGCCGGGTTCGACCACCTGGAAGGCTAGGTAGCCCAGTCCTAATGTCTGGTGGGTCGGTTCCACTGGGATGAACTGAAGGTCGCCGAGTTTCGCCTGGAGCTCGATTGCTTTGGCGTTCAACGCGGCATGTCCGATGGTCACATCTTCGTCGTCGGTCCATCTGATGTCGTCGGCATAAGTGCGCGCGATCGCGGCGCGCCGGCGTTCGTCATTGCGCTGATTGAAAACCTCGAGAAGGTTGGCGTGCATCAATTCGTCGATTGTCACAGTAATCTTTGTACATGATATGTCAACTATTCGAAACCCCGCGCTGTTAGGGTGTTGCGCACGATCTAGCGATCCTTGGTCCTCGAAGAGGAATAGATCAGAGCAGGCTAGGTGATAGATCACGTATCGTCGACTCGACGCCGCGCAGATAGTGCGCGGGCAGTCACGTCGATGTGTAGGCCTCCGCCGCGATAACAAAGACAATCCTGCGGTTTGACCGGCTGTTCATGCGGAAACCCCAGTTGGATGCGAGAAGTTCTAGAGCGTGAAGACAAGTGGGACGTCGGTGAACAGTTCGAGTTGCCCCATCTCGGAGACATCGTCGTCGGTGGCCACGTCGACCATCACACTGTCGATCTGACCAGCGTCTACTACGACACTCCCGAGCGAGACCTGCAGGCTCATGGCATCCTGCTGCGTCGCCGCGACGGCGACGACGATGCAGGCTGGCAGCTGAAGACACCCGCGACCGGAGGTCGGACCGAACTACGCTGGGCGCTCACGGATTCACCGCCCGAGGCGCTAACAGAGCTGCTTACCGGCATCAGTTTGGGCAAGGACCTGACCACTGTCGCGACCATTCACACCGTGCGCAATTGGTATCGGATCCGCGATCCCGAAGCCGAGCAGCCGTGCGCCGAGGTTGCCGATGACTCCGTGCACGGCTGGTCGGATCAGCGCTCGTTGGCCTGGCGCGAGATTGAGGTCGAGCACGGGAGTGGCACACGTTCGTTTTTCAACCGACTGACCGATCGCCTCCGGTCCGCTGGAGCACGACCGTCGCGCTACGAATCCAAGCTTGCCCATGTTCTGCCGCGTGCCCCTGTTGCCGAGCCGGTGTCGCCGGCGGGGCGCGCGTTGGCGAGCTATCTCGGCGCACAGATCGATGCGGTCGTCGCGGGTGACCTGGGTTTGCGTCGTGGGCAAGACCCGATCCACGACACCCGGGTCGCGATCCGGCGTCTGAGAAGTACGCTGCGGGTCTTTCGCAAGGTGCTGGACAGGTCGGCCATCGGTGACTTCGACGGCGAACTGCGCTGGTTTGCTGCCCTGCTCGGTGATGTCCGCGACTGCCAGGTGCAGCACCGCAGATTCACTGCCGCGCTCGATGAGTTCCCGGAGGAACTCGTCTTGGGTCCGGTGCGGTCCCACGTCAGCAATGAGTTGCAAAGCATCGAACTTCCGGCGCGTGTTCGGGTGCGGGATGCCATGGACTCGCCGCGGTATCTGGCCATCATGTCGGTGTTGCGTAGCTGGCGCAGCAACCCGCCGATCAATCCCGAAACGACGAAGGGCCAGCTGATTCGCAAGGCCCGGCGGGCGGGGCGGAAAGCGGATCGGCGGCTCACCGCCGCACTACGCAACGGCGACGACGCGTTGCTGCATCGAGCCCGCAAGGCAGCTAAGCGGGCTCGTTACGCAGCCGAGCTGTCGAAGCCCATCGGTGGTGCGAAGCAGACGAAACGAATCAAGAAGCATTACAAAGGTATTCAGTCAGTGCTCGGCGATCATCACGACACCGTGCTGGCCTCGGCCGCGTTACGGCGAATGGCAGTGTCGGCTGGGACAACAGCCGGGGAGAACGGCTTCACCTACGGCCTGCTGTTCTCACGCGAACAGCAAATCGCCGAGGAATGCCGTCGGCAGGCGCGAAATCTGTTGTAAGGGTTTGGGCGGAGTATCGCTCAGTCGGCCAACGCCCGGCCGACGAGCAACGGATCCGGCTCGCCCACAACCTCGCGGTCCTTGTCGTCGTAGTCAAACTTGGCGAGAAGGTGGCGCATGGCGTTGATGCGGGCCCGTTTCTTGTCGTTGCTTTTGACTACGATCCACGGTGCGATGTCGGTATCGGTCGCGTTGAACATCTCCTCCTTCGCCGCTGTGTAGTCCTCCCACTTGTTGATCGACTCCATGTCCATCGGCGAAAACTTCCACTGGCGCACTGGGTCGACGAGCCGGATGGCGAACCGGGTGCGTTGCTCGGCGGGCGACACCGAGAACCACAGCTTGGTCAGGCTGATGCCGTCATTGGCTAGCATCTGCTCGAAAAGCGGTGCCTGCTGCAAGAATTCGGCGTGCTGCTCGGGGGTGCAGAATCGCATTACCTTCTCGACGCCCGCCCGGTTGTACCACGACCGGTCGAACA
>NZ_JBAPPI010000554.1:0-21470 GCF_049280035.1 Mycobacterium sp.
GGCTACCTCGAGGACAACGAGGTCCTCGAGGTAGCTCGCGAGGCCGGCTGCGGGATATGAGATGACCAGTACCAGGCCGCCGGTGATCACGGTCGACCAGCTCATTGAGCAGATCAAGGTGGGGCCCGGCGGTCCGAAAGTCGCCGCCTTCTTCGACTTCGACGGAACCCTGATCCAGGGCTATTCAGCGGGCGCTCTCTACGCTCACCGCGCCCGCAATCTCGAACTCGGACCCGACGAGTTCGTGCGCACCCTGCGTGCCGCGCTTTCAGGCCCCCTCGACGAAGCCGCGTTCGAAGACTTACTGGTGCAAGGAATCCGTGGTTGGGTGGGTCGCACCGAAGACGACCTACTGGAACTCGGCGAACTGCTGTTCGCCCAAGGAATTGCCGGGGCGCTCTTCCACGGGGCATGGCGGCTGGTCCGCGCCCACCAAATCCGCGGCCACACCGTTGTCATTGCGACATCGGCGACCCGGATGCAGGCACAGCCCATGGCCCGCGAGTTGGGCATCGATCACGTCTTGTGCACCGAGCTCGAGACCGAGCAGGGTGTACTCACCGGCGGCCTGGTAGGACACACGCTGTGGGGCGAAGGCAAGGCCGCTGCGGTGAAGGAATTCGCCAGACGGCAACGGATCTCGCTGAAAAACAGCCACGCCTATGCCAATGGCGACGAGGATGTCGCGCTGCTCGACGCCGTCGGATTCCCGCATCCCGTCAACCCGGCACCGGTTCTGGCCCGTCACGCCGCAGAGCTCGGATGGGACGTCGTGCGGTTCCGGACCAAGCGCGGCCAATTACATCCTGTGGCGTTGGCCCGGACGACGGCCTTGTTCAGCGGCTTCGCCGCCGCGCTGGGAGCGGGCATCGTCGCCGGGGCGTTGACCTACGACCGTCGCGGTGGAATGGACCTGGCCACCTCCCTGTTCGGCCGTCTCGGTGGGCAATTGGGCAACATCCGCGTCGAGGTCATCGGCGAGCAGCACACCACACGTCGACCCGCGGTGTTCTTCATCAATCACCAGAGCGCGTTGATCGACGCGCTGGTCGCCTCCAACGTCGTGCAACGGGGGTTCACCGTGGTGGCCAAGGCCGAAGTAAAGCAAATACCGGTGCTCGGGCAGCTGCTCACACTGGCCGACGTCGCATTCGTGGACCGCTCCAACACGTCGAAGGCCGTCTCAGCGTTGCAACCCGCGGTGGACAGACTGCGCAAGGGCGTTTCGATCATCATGTCGCCCGAGGGCACCCGATCGCTGAGTCCGCGGATCGGGGCGTTCAAGAAAGGCGGCTTTCACCTGGCCCGCGACGCGGGGGTGCCGATCGTTCCGATCGTCATCCGCAATGCCGGCGAAATCATGTGGCGCAACGCGAAAGTGGCCCAGGAAGGCACGATCGAAGTCGTTGTCCACGAACCAGTTGCGACCGCGAACTGGACCAAAGCCGATCTCGATGAGTGGGTGCCGCGAATGCGCCAGCTCTACGTCGATACCCTCGACGACTGGCCGGGCGTTGCGGCCGGAAAACGGTGGTCGGAGGCGATCGCGAAGGCGTCGGTGGCGGTGCAGAAATGATGGTGCTGCCGGATCGCCTTGTGCGGCTGCTGCGCCCGAGCGGGTCCGCCCCCACGCAGTCGTCAAATGAGGCTGAGGAGCTGCTGAGTTCCGACGGGTTTCGCAGGGCCACAGCGCAATTGGCATCGCAGTTGGGACGCGCTGTGGCCGACGTGCAGGTCGAAGCAGCGGTTTACGTGCGCGAGATGGCGGCAACCCACCTTCCTTCCGTCGTGCGGGCTTGGCAAGCGTGGTCCGCCTGGATGGTCCGTGGATTCCAGGTGGTCATTGACGACGACGACCTGGCCAAGCTGCGGGAACTCGACCGCGACCACGCTCTAATCTTTTTGATCTCACACCGCTCCTATCTGGATCAGTTCTCGTTCCCGCCACGCCTCACCCAGGGAGGGATTTCGCCGACGTTCGGGCTGGCTGGCGCCAACCTCAACTTCTTTCCGATGGGCACATTGGCCCGGCGTAACGGGTTTATCCCCGTGCGACGGGCGACGGGCGACATGCCGGTATACCGGCTGGCCCTGCGCGCGCTCGTCGGCCAGATGGTGGCCAGCGGTCGCAACCTGGTGTGGTCGATCGAAGGAGGCCGGACACGCACCGGTAAGTTACGGCCGCCGCGATACGGGTTGCTGAGGTACGTGACTGATGCGGTCGAATCCGTGCGGTCGGAGCAGACGCTCGCCGTCCCAGTTTCCATTCTCTTCGACCAGTTGCCGCTGCACGAAGTCAAACTGATGGCTGCGGAGGCGCGTGGACTTCCCAAGAAGCCCGAGAACGCGCGCTGGTTGCTCAATTACGCACTCGGCCTGCGACATCGCCTGGGACGCATCTACATCAACTTCGGGTCGCCGGTGCCTCTGTATGAGCGAATGGTTGCGCTGCGCGCCGAGGGGCTGGCCGACCGGCAGGTGGTCGAACGCATCGCGCTGGAGATCTGCCACCGCCTCAACCAGGCCACGCCGGTAACTGCCACGGCCGCAGTGTGCGTCGCGATGCTCGGCGAAGACCGTGCACTGACCCTCGACGAAGTGTGTGCCACCGTCGCACCGCTGGCCCATTACTTGTACGGCCGCGGCTGGCCCGTCGCCGGGGGCGCCGATCTCACCGAGCGTGCCACGGTGTCGCAGACGCTGCACGACTTGGTCGGCTCCGGCGTATTGACCTGCTACTCCGAGGGGCCGACAACGGTGTGGGGAATCGGCGACGACCAGCATCTAATCGTTGCGGTCTACCGCAACAGCGCGATCCATGTTCTGGTGACGAGGGCGATCGCCGAACTTGCTTTGCTGGCGATCGTGCGAACACCGGAAGCCACCAAGCGCACAGGGTGGGAGAAGGCATTAGCGGTTCGCGAACTGCTCAAGTTCGATTTTTTCTTCGCCGGACGCGCTGAATTTGCCGACGAACTGTGGAATGAGTTCGCGACCATGACCGGACACAGCCATGACCCGAGCGCACCGATCGATACCGAAGAGGCCACGCGGAGTTTGTATGAAAGTGACCTGCTGGTGGCCCATCTGGTGCTAAGACCGTTCGTTGACGCCTACCGAGTGGTGGCTGAGGAGTTGCTGAACCTCGGTCCCGGTCGCGACATCGACGAACAGGAACTGCTCATGAGGTGCATTCGCCTGGCCCGGCAATGGTCACTGCAGCACCGCATCACCGAGGAATCGGTGTCGGGGGAAATGTTTGCCACCGCATTGAATATGGCGCGGCACCGCGGGCTTCTCGACGCACAGGCCCCGGCAAACGACATCGCGGATGGTCGGGCAGCCCTTGTCGCCGAGCTCGACGACCTGCAGCGGTCGATCGGTGAACTGGCTCAGATGCGCCGGGATTTCGCGCCGGCGTGAGGCGAAGGTCGCGAAGAATTGGATTTCGCCAACGCGGGCCACTTTGGTAATATGGTAAGACCATAACGTTCGGGCGGATGGTGCCCGGGGCTTTCAACGAAGAGAGGCAACCGATGACCGAGTTCACCGACATCACCTACGAGGTCGACAACGGCCTTGCCTGGATCACGATCAACCGACCCGAGCGGTACAACGCTTTTCGCGCGCGCACGCTTGACGAGCTCATCCGTGCCTTCAAAATGGCTTGGGCGAGTTCGGAAGTCGGCGTGATCTGCCTAACCGGGGCGGGCGAGAAGGCCTTCTGTACCGGTGGTGACCAGAAGCAGCGCGCCGAAACCGGCGACTACGGACCGTCCGAGACCGGCCTGTTCGAGGTGGATACGTTGCATCGGGTCATTCGCGACGTGCCGAAGCCTGTCATCGCTGCGGTGAACGGGTTCGCGATCGGCGGCGGCCACGTTCTGCATGTGCTCTGCGACCTGACGATCGCCGCCGACACCGCGGTCTTCGGCCAGAACGGCCCACGAGTCGGATCCTTCGACGCCGGCTTCGGCACCGGTTTTCTGGCCCGCGTGGTCGGCGAGAAGCGCGCCCGTGAGATCTGGTTCTTGTGCCGCAGGTATTCCGCGGAGCAGGCCGCCGAGTGGGGACTGGTCAACAAGGTAGTGCCGGCCGACCAGCTCAAGTCGGAGGTGCGGGCATGGGCCGACGAAATCTTGATGCTTTCGCCGACCTCGCTGAAGGTTCTCAAGCAGTCGTTCAATACCGATACCGAACAGTTCGCGTCGGTAGGTCAGATGGCGTATTCGACTCTGAAGATGTTCGGCGAGACACCCGAAGCGCGCGAAGGTATTACCGCGTTCAACGAGAAGCGGGTGCCCGAATTCGCCGCTTACCGCGGCAACTGAGCCGGTTGGTCGGCTGGCGCGAAATCATCGGGAAGAGCTGGGGACTATGACGCGCATCTTCGATCCCACAGTGCTGGACGGCAAGCGCATCCTGATCACTGGCGGCGGCACCGGGCTGGGCCGCGGGGTGGCCGCCCGGCTGGTCGCCCACGGCGCGCAGGTGCACCTGTGGGGCCGACGCGAAACAGTGCTGGCCGAGGCCGCCGCGGAGATCTCGGCCGGGCGCGCGGGCAGCGTCCATTACCAGCCGGTCAATGTCCGGGACTTCGACCAGGTCACGGCTGCGGTTGCCGAGATTTGGCATCGGCACGGACCCCTGACCGGCCTGCTGAACAACGCCGCCGCGAATTTCATCGCGCCCACGGTCACTTTGAGCCCGCGAGCTTTCGATGCGGTCACCTCGACGGTGATGACCGGTTCGTTCAACACGACGCTGGCCGTCGGCGGGCGCTGGATCGCCGAAGGTCTGCCCGGATCAGTGCTGTCAAACCTGACCACATGGGTGTGGAGCGGTTCGGCGTTCGTCGTCCCCTCGGCCATGGCTAAGGCCGCGGTGCATGCGATGACGATGTCGTTGGCGGTCGAGTGGGGCCGCTACGGCATTCGCCTCAATGCCCTTGCACCCGGGCCGATCCCGACCGAGTACGCCTGGGAGATGCTCAATCCCACCGATAAGAGCGCAGTCGGTGCCACCCAGTCCGAGCAGATACCACTCGGTCGCCCAGGGACGATCGACGAACTGGCGAACCTGACAATCTTCGCGTTCTCCGACGCCTGCGACTACCTGACCGGCGAAACCATCGCGATGGACGGGGGCCAACGGCTGGCCGGACCCAATACGTTCGCGGGGCTAACGGCGATGAGCGACGAGGACTGGGCGACGGCGCGCGAGCGCAGTACGGCTGCATCGGCAGCGGCCAAGGCCGCACGCAGTGTGTAGCCGTCCACGCAGATCAGCGTGAATTGGGAAGGAAGTCCATGAAGGTCATCGGGTCCATCGACGAAGCCGTACAGCTGATCGGCCAGGAGTTGGGCGTCAGCGACTGGACAGGCATCGACCAAAAGCGCATCGACGCGTTCGCCAATGTCACGGGGGATCACCAATGGATCCACGTCGACCCCGACCGGGCTAGTACCGAAAGTCCTTATGGCGCAACGATAGCCCACGGATTCCTCACGCTGTCGCTGATTCCTGCGCTCAGCAAAGCCAACTACCGCGTCGAGAACGCGAAGATGGGCATTAACTATGGACTCAATAGGGTGCGGTTCCTCGCGCCGGTTCCGGTGCGCAGCCGGATCCGGGTCCGGTCTGAGCTTGTCGACGCCGTCAAAGTGGATGACACCACGGTTGATCTGATAGTGCGGCAGACGGTGGAGCTAGACGGGTCACAGAAGCCGGCCGCTGTGGCGGAGCTGATCGCCCGGATGGTTTTTTGACCACCGCCCCGGGTGGGCCGCCGCATCGCGTGGGTCGAGTTCGCCTGTGATGTGTGCGACATCGTGGATGTGGCGCGGCCGGACTGCGTCCGGCGGCATCAGGTAATAAACTAACCATTGGTTAGGTCTTACCTTTATGCCGAAGCTTAGACGGACGGAGCGACGATGGAACCAGGCGCGACAAATTCGGCCACGACACGTTCAAGCGTCTTGCTCAAGCCGGTGGATGTCCCTAAGGCGTCCGACGTGTTGGCACGTGAGCTGCGCGAGCGGATCCTCTCCGGCGAGCTGACCGAGGGTACGGCGCTTCCTGCAGAGCGCGAGCTCGTCAAGCAGACGCAGATGAGCCGGGCCACAGTGCGAGAGGCGTTACGAATCCTGGAGGTGCAGAACCTCGTTCGGGTCAGGGCCGGTCGGGCCGGCGGGGCATTCGTCCAACGACCGACGACCAAATCGATGGCAAGTACGGTGAGCATGCTGATCCGCGGTCGGCGGATCAAGCTGGCTGATCTGATGGAAACGCGTGAGGCGTTGGAGCCGTTCTGCGCCGAGCTGGCCGCCCGCAAACACACTGTCGACGATTTGGCGGTGCTGGACCGGGCCAATGAAGACATCGCCGATCCCGATGCCGATCTCTCGGCGTTTCTGCAGGCCAATCTTGACTGGCATGTGGGTGTGGCGATGGCCAGTCATAACGAGTTGTTGATCGGATTCATGACCGCGTTGTCGCAGGCCATCTATGCCGGAACCGAGAATGCGGCGTTTGTCGACGACAACGTGCGAACGGTGACAGCTCGCGCGCATCGGTCTATTACAGCCGCTATCCGCAGCCGCGACGCCGATGCGGCCGGCCGGCGCATGCGTCGGCATGTGCACAGCTACGCCAAGGCCGCGTTGGCCATGGACGAGCGTGAAGCGATCGCCGTCGACGACTGAGCCGGGGTGGCGTGGGCCGAAGGTTGCCGACGTTGTCGTCGTCACTGTACGGCAGGAAGCGTAAGGGGCGCTTCGGTTTTCGCGATAACCTCGTCAGCACTGACACCGGGCGCAGTTTCGATCAGGCGCAGACCGTCGTCGGCGACGTCGATGACGGCGAGATCGGTGAAGATACGGTTCACGCAGCGCTTACCTGTCAGCGGCAGCGTGCAGTGCTCGACGAGCTTCGCGCTGCCGTCCTTGGCGGTGTGCTCCATCATCACGAAAACGTTTTCCACGCCGTGCACTAGGTCCATCGCCCCACCCATGCCCTTGATCATCTTGCCGGGGATCGTCCAGTTGGCCAGGTCGCCGGCGGCCGAGACCTGCATGGCGCCGAGCACCGCGATGTCGAGGTGTCCGCCGCGGATGATCCCGAACGAGGACGACGAGGCGAAGAACGCCGCACCCGGCAATGTGGTGACCGTCTCCTTGCCGGCGTTGATCAGGTCGGCGTCGAGGTGCTCGCGCCGCGGGTACGGCCCGACACCGAGAATGCCGTTTTCCGAATGCAAGACGACGGTGATGCCGGCGGGGATGTGGCTTGGGATCAGGGTGGGCAACCCGACGCCGAGGTTGACATACTGCCCGTCGTGCAATTCGGCGGCGACGCGCGCCGCCAGCTCGTCCCGGCTCCAGCTCACTTTGCGCCACTCTCCCCCGCAAGCGGGTGGGGGTACCCCCAGCCGCGTAGCGGCGAGGGGGCGTGCCCCCACTGCATCGTCGTCGGCGCGCTCATGGCCGCACCGTCTCTTTTTCGATCGGCTTCACCGGGTTGGGCACATGCACCACCCGGTGCACGAAAATGCCCGGGGTGTGCACCTGGGCCGGGTCGATCTCGCCCGGTTCGACCAGGTGCTCAACCTGCGCGATGGTGATCCGGCCCGCTACGGCACAGTCCGGGTTGAAGTTGGCGGCCGCCGCGCGATAGACCAGGTTGCCGTGCCGGTCGCCTTTGAAGGCGTGCACTAGCGCGAAGTCAGTGCGGATGGCTCGTTCCAACACGTAACTGACTCCTTCGAATTCGCGGGTTTCCTTCGGTGGCGAGGCAACCGCCACCGTGCCGTCCGGGTGGTACCGCCACGCCAGACCGCCGTCGGCCACTTGCGTCCCAACCCCCGCGGGTGTGTAGAAGGCGGGGATCCCGGCCCCGCCGGCGCGCAGCCGCTCGGCCAGCGTGCCCTGCGGGGTCAGCTCCAGCTCAAGCTCGCCGGCCAGGTATTGCCGGGCGAATTCCTTGTTCTCCCCGACGTAGGAGTTGATAGTGCGTCGGATCCGCTTGTGTTCCAACAACACTCCTAAGCCGATCCCATCCACGCCCAGGTTGTTCGAGACCGTCTCCAGATCGCGGACTCCGAGCTCTAGCAGCGCCGCGATCAGCGCCTGAGGGATGCCGCACAGCCCGAACCCGCCCACGGCCAGCGACGACCCGTCCGTCACGTCGGCAACAGCCTCCGCCGTCGTTGCCACGACCTTGTCCATCGTCACAAGCCTCCTTGTCGCGGGACTCCAGTTGGCCCTCGGTCTTAGCTCTTGGGCATGCCGAGAATGCGCTCGGCGACGATGTTGCGCTGGATGAACGTCGACCCGCCCGCGATCGCAGTGCCCCGGGCCTGATACGCCAACCGCAGCCAACGTTGGTCGTCGGCTGGTGGCGCGTCGGAGGCGCGCTTCTCGGCAAGCGCGAACTGCCCACCCATCTCGTCGAGCTCCAGTCCGAAATCGGCGATGTCCTCCACCAGCGGGCAGAAGAACAGTTTCCCGATCGAGGTGACCGGGCCCGGCGGCCCGTCACCGGCTGCTCCGGTAATGACCCGCTGCCCGATCAGGTAGTGCACCAGCGCGCGCCCGTACAGGTCCGCGATCCGTTGCCGTACCAGCGGATCGGCGCCGAGCGGGGTGCCGTCGTCCGTTGTACGACAAGAGATCTGGTGGATCAGATCGTTGACCGCACCGGTGGTGTTTACCCGGCCGGTGGCGATAGCCACCCGCTCGAATGCCAGGGTGCCCATCGCGACCCGCCAGCCGCCGTCCACCTCACCGAGGACGCCGTCATCGGGGATGAACACTCCGTCGAGGAATACCTCGTTGAATTCAGCCTCGCCCAGCATGTGTGCCAGGGGGCGGATCTCGACGCCGGGGCTGTCCATTGCGACTAAGAAATACGTGATCCCACGATGCCGCGGGCCACCGCCGGTGCGGGCGAGCAGGATCGCGTGCGCCGCCAGCTGGGCGCGGCTCGTCCAGATTTTCTGGCCCTGGATTCGCCACCCGCCGTCCACCTTGGTGGCGGTGGTGCGCAACGAGGCCAGGTCTGAGCCGGCCTCGGGCTCGGAGAATAACTGGCACCAGATCTCGTCACCGGTCAGGATCGGTTGGAGATAGCGTTGTTGCTGGGCCGGCGTGCCGAATTCGATGATCGTGGGGCCCGCGAAATCCTCGCCGATGATGTTGAGCCGCTCCGGGGCGCCGGCCCGATCGAGTTCCTCGTTGAAGATCGCGCGAAGCTTGGCGTCCGCGCCGCCGCCACCGTATTGCTTCGGCCAGGACAGCCCGGCATATCCGGCGTCGTAGAGCAAGCGCTGCCATGTGCGCCAGTAGTCGAGCTTGTCCTCGAGGCGTGCGGGTTCAGGTCCGCCCAGCCGTGGCAACGTGTCCTGTAACCATGCGCGCGCTTGTGCTCGGAATTCCGCTTCGGCGGGACGGTCTTTCAGCTCCATCAGGGGGCGCCAGCCACTTCCCGGGACTGCATGCTTTCGTTCTGGAGGCGTTGTTCGATGTCTTTACGCAACTCGTGTTTGAGGATCTTGCCGGTTGCGGTCATCGGTAGCGAGTCGACGGCGACCACGCGCTCCGGTGTCTTCTGGATCGGCATGCCCTCGGCGAGCAGGAACTCGCGCAGGTCCTCCACCGTCGGGGTTTCGTGTCCCGGCTTGCTGACCAGGTAGCAGCACACCTTCTCACCGAGCTTCTCGTCGGGCATGCCCACCACCGAGTACGCCTGCAACGCGGGATGGTGGGCCAGATGCTCCTCGATCTCGCGGACGCTGATGTTCATCCCGCCGCGAATGACGATGTC
Organism: Mycobacterium sp.; assembly: GCF_049280035.1. Lineage (GTDB taxonomy): Bacteria > Actinomycetota > Actinomycetes > Mycobacteriales > Mycobacteriaceae > Mycobacterium. Next base: position 9,823 of record NZ_JBAPPI010000554.1, read on the forward strand.
TTTGGTCCTGCCCGTGACGCGCATGTATCCGTCGTCGGTCATCTTCCCGAGATCTCCCGACTTGGAGAAGCCGTCCTTGGTGAAAAGGGCCGCGGTTTCTTCGGGATTCGCAAGGTATTCGATCATGTGGGCGGGGCCGCGGTAGGCGATGTCGCCCTCGGTACCACGAGGCACTTCGTTCCCGTTGTCGTCAACGATTTTGACTTCGGAGCCGGGTACCGCCCTGCCGTCCGACGTCAGGGCGCGTGACACCTCGTCCGTGACTGAACATGTTGTGGTTACCAGGTTTTCGCTGCGCCCGTAGAGGCTGAGGACCCTGAGGTCGGGTAGGGTGGCGTTGGCCTGCTTGACGACCGCGGCGGGGATGGGTGCGCCCGCACATGTCCACAGCCGCAACGTAGACAGGTCGTGGCGCTCGGCGTCGTACTCGGACAACAAGGTCTGCAGGAAGGTCGGGGCCGTGACCGCCGCCGTGCAGCCGAAGCGCTGAATCTCGTCGATGCCGCTGGCCGGATCCCACTTGGCCATGACGTGTGTCGACGCCCCAGCCAGCATGGGCACCAACACGCTGGTGACCAGCCCGGTGGTGTGGGCGATGGGGGAGGGACCGAACTGGACATCGGTCTCGGTGTAGCCGAATGGCCCGACCAGCGCACGCGAGCCCGCACAGTAGGTGTTGAACGTGTGCACGCATCCCTTTGGCCGCGACGTGGTTCCGGAGGTGTAGACGATCACGAACGGCTCATCGGGACCGGGCGGAGCATCGAGCTCCTGTCTGGCGGTGTCATCGTCGGTGTCGGCCTCCAGCTGGTGCAGGGTGAACACGTCGGCATCGGCGTTGGCGCCGTCTTCGGCAGTGTTGTCGGGCCGGGCGACGACGATCGTGAGTTCCGGATGCTCTCGGCGCAGACCGAGATACATGTCCAGATAGCCAAATTTGCCGAAGTGCGCCGGGGTAAACACTGTCCGTACCCCGGCGTTGGACAGCACGTAGTTGACGTCGTCGCGCCGGTAGATCGGCATGATCGGGACCATGATGACGCCAAGTCGCGACAACGCGGTCAGCACCTGGATGAACTCGACCCAGTTGGGCAATTGCACGGCGGCGGTGTCACCACGCCGCAACCCCCGCCGGTGCAGACCGATGGCCAGCCGTTGGCCGGCGTCGAAGAGCTCCCGAAACGTCAGCGAGCGTGTCCCGTCGGTCGCGAACACCTTGTCGGGGTTTTCTTCGACGCGCCGGACCAACAGGTCGTGGAATGTCTCGGTCGACCACAGTCCCGCGCGGTAGTAGTCGTCGATTTCCTGCGGGCTGTAGCGGGCGGTGTACGGGCTTGGCTTCATTGCGCTATTCCTCGTCCTCGGGATCCGCCCACCGGGGCCTGCGCCGGGGGATCACAATCATACGAATAATAGAATGGTCAGACCGAAACGGCAAGGGCTTGGACGCACACCAGCGGACGCTCATGCGTTGCGCCATCTCGGGGGACGCTTCTCCTTGAAGGCCCGCACACCTTCGGGTAGATCTTCGGTAGTGAAGGCCAAGGCAAGTTGGGCTTGCAGATAGTTGAGCGCCGATTCCAGCGGCATGTCGCGAGTCGCCGCCAGAGCGCGCTTGCCCATGCCGAGCAACAACGGTGATTTGCCGGCGATGTCGGCGACCCACTGCTGCAGGGCGTCGTCGAACTCAGCGTCGGGCACTACCCTATTGACCAATCCGGCGGCGGCCGCCTCGGCGGCGCTGATCAGTCGGCCGGTCATCATCAGCTCGTTGGCGACCAGCCGTCCGGTGGCGCGGAAGATCAATGCCGAGATCATGAAGGGAAAGGCGCCGACGTTGATCTCCGGGCAGCCGAGTCGGATCGACTCCTTGGCGATGATGAGGTCGCAGGCCAACGCGATGCCCAGCGCGCCGGCCAGCACGTCGCCGTTGGCCGCGCAGATCACCGGCTTGTCGATTCCGGTAAGGGTACGGAACAGGGTAGGGAAGCGGGAGAGGCCGGCGTATTTGACGATCGTCGCTCGATCGTCGGCGAACGCGTCGAGGTTGCCACCGGAGGAGAAGATCCGCGGATGGGACGAGGTCAGCACGATTACCCGGACCCGCGAGTCGGCTGCCGCGCGTTGCAGTAACGCGCTCAGCTGATCCAGCAGTGCGTCCGACAGAGCGTTGCGCCGCGCTGCGTCATTCAGCGTCAGGTACGCCGCCAGCGCATCGCCGCCCGGGGCGGCAGCGTCGAGCCGGTAAGTGACCAGTTCGGCTGACTCGCTCACTTTCGTCTCCTAGTCGTTGCGCAGTACGCATTTGCCGAACGCGCGTCCACGTTCGAGGTATTCGTGTGCTTCGGCGGCTCGGTCCATCGGAAATTCGCGATCAATCACCGGTGCGCGCACCGAGTATTGATCGAACATCTTGAGCAGGCCAGCAAAGTCTTTGCCGCTGCCCATGGTTGTTCCGAGCAGATCGAATTGACCGAAATAGAAGCTGCGGATGTCGATTTCGGCGGTCTGTGCGGCGTTCGCGCCGAGCACCACCAGCCGGCCGCCGGGACGCAGTGCTCGCACCGACTCGCTCCAGCGGCCGACGGGGTCGAGGATCAGATCAAACCCGTTGTCTGGCGACATGGCGCGGGCCTGCTCTGGCCATCCCTCCTCGCTGTGCAGCACGCCATCGCGGGCCCCCGCGCCCACGGCGCGCTCGATGGTCTCGGCCGAAGAGGAGGTCACCGTAATGCTGGCGCCGACGGCGACCGCGAGGGCGATCGCCGTGGTGGCGATTCCGCCGCCGGCGCCGACCACCAGCATCGACTCACCCCGTTTGAGCCGTCCGCGGACGAACAATGCGCGATAGGTCGTCAAGCCGGCCAGCGGCAGCGCTGCGGCCTCGGCCCAATTCAGGTCCCGAGGTTTGGGTGCCAGGCAGTCGGCGGGCACGCTGACCAGCTCGGCGTAGGTCCCGGGGGTGTGGTCGCCCAGAATCTCCCAGCCGCTGGCCGGTGCTTCCTCGCGGTCGCCCCAGTTCAGCGATGGCAGGATCACCACTTCCTCCCCTGTGTCGGTGCGCACGCCGGCGCCATCAGCACCGATGATGTGTGGCAGCGGCGAACCGTAGCGGCCTTGGCGAACTAACACGTCATGCCAGTTCAACGCGCTGGCACGCAGCGCCACGGTCACCCATCCCTGCCGTCCGCGCGGATCGGGAAATTCGCCGGGACGCAACACTGCGGCGGTCCCGAACTCCTGCATGATCACAGCGTGCAAACTCCACCTCCTATGGCCTGACCATTAGACCATTGCCCAAGTTTGCGCACAAGCCATCTCGCAGTCGGACTGGTTGGACGCAGATTCCGGTCTGCTGGACTGCAAGCACTGTGATGAAGCCAATGCTTGCCAATCCGTTGTGGCGCGCGTTACATGTGCCTATACTTCGGTCCAATGGTATGACCAATCGGCTTCATGGCCGGCTCACGAGAGCAGAGGAGCAGCGATGAGTTTGCGGGTGCCTATGGCCTCCATCGCGGAGGATCCCATGGTGATTGCGCGTGCCGAGGCAGCCGTCGCGGCCGCCGCCGACCACCTCAAAGTGCCGCCTCCCGAGCTGACGCCGGCGGCGTTAGCACACCAGTTGGACAGCCTGAGGCAACGCCTCGAACAACGGATTTCGCTGCCATCCGATCCGACAGCCGACGCGGCGACAACCGCCGAAATTCTGGTCACGATCCTGAGGTTGCAGTGCGAACTGCTCGACCACGATCTGGCTCGCCGGGTCAAATCCATGTCGGAGATCCGTCAGGCCCTGGGGTACCTACGGGGTCTGCCGCCGCGCAAAATGATCCACGCCGCCCCGGACGTATTGAGCCGGGAGTTGGATTTCGCGCGGACCCTGATCTCCATCGTGCGCGGTTCGCTGTGGCTGCCCCAGCACCTGCACATCGAAGAGGAAAAGGCCGATCCCCATGGGCGACAGTTTCTCGAATACATAATTGACCGCCACATCCAGCTGGCGGACGCTCCGCTGGAGACAGAAGTCGTCCGCAAACGGTGCGGCGCATTTGCGCCGTCGCCGATGGATGACAAACGTACTTTCAAGGAGCTCGTCGAGGCCTCCGGCTGCTTTGGCTATATCGCCGCCCCGATCACCGTTCAGGGCAGGGCAATCGGCATTCTGCATGTCGACCGCCCCGAACCCCACGGAATCGTGACGATGGACCATCTCGAACAGTTGGAGGCCTTCGCCGAGTGTCTGTCGGTGGCGTTCGAGAGCGCGGCGCTCGAAGAGAAGGCCGCGCAACAACGTGTCGAAGTCGACAATGTGTGCGACAACGTCGACGAACTGCTCAGCCGGTCAGCCCGATCGGTGTTGTGGTCATTGCCAGGCGCGGTGCCGATGCAGCTGCACAATGCCTATCACCGCGGCGAGGAACCCGCTGTCCCCGCGTTGACCGCCCGCGAACGAGAGATCATGTCGCATGTGGCGACCGGCGCCACCAATCACCAGATTGCCCGGTGCCTGGTGATCTCGGAAGGGACAGTGAAGTCGCATCTGAAACACATTGCCAAGAAGCTCAATACGTCCAGCAGGGCAGCGGCGGTCGCGATCTATGCTGGCATCGCCAGCTGATGTAGGGGAGTCGCGATGAACAACCGCGCGATGGTCGCAAGGCTCAACGAACTCGACGAAAAACTATGCAGCGCGTTTGGCATCTCCCGATCAGGTGACGCGACGACACTCGATGAGGCCATCACGATGTCGGCCGCCACCACCGAGCGGCTGCTGACCCACCAACGCTGCGTCCGCGACGACACCGCGTCACCGATCGGACCGAGCCCCCTGACAGATTTCCTGCAGGCCCAGGTCGAAGCGCGCCAGGTGAGAGCCGGTGACCGCGTCGATGTGGTGCGGTCGTTGACCGATGGCATCCGTCGGATGAAGAAGGCCGGATCGCTGCAAGGGCTCGGCCGCCAAGCCTGTACGGAACTGTGTGACGTGCTGGGTTTCGACGGCGCGTTGCTGTCGTTCGTCGAAGACGACGGATTCGTCGTCGAGGAATCCGACCACGGCCTGGGCGGCCCCACCGTGGTCCCGCGTCGTGACTGTGGACCCGAGCGGGCCTGTATTCGCCACCGGGACACCGTCCAGACGAATGAGGCCGACATGCCCGCCTCGCCGGGCTATCGGGAGCTGCTCGGCTCCGTGCACTATCTCGTTGCCCCGATCATCGCGAAATCGCGGGTGGTCGCGCTCCTGCACGTCGGGCGCCGCGGTAAAGCCGGGGTTTCTGGCGCTGACATCGATGTGCTCGACGCGTTCGCCTCCGCCTATTCGTTGCTGCATGAGCGGATGCTGAATACCGAACGGGTGCAGCAACAGCGGACGTCGATCGCCCGCGCGGCTGCGCGGCTGACCGAGCAAGCAGACCGCATCGCCGCAGCAGCCATCAGCTTTGATGTCGAAGACGACACTCGGGTCGAGCCCCCGACCATAGCGGCGGATTCGGCGTTGGCAGCCACGCTGTCCGACCGTGAGCGCCAAGTGTTCGAGAGGCTGGTCCTGGGAGCCTCCAACGCCGAGATCGCCGACGAACTTGTCATCACGGTCGAAACGGTTAAGACACACGTGAAGAGGATCCTTCGCAAGATCGGCGCCATCAACCGGTCGGAGGCGATCGCCCTCTACATGGACGACGCCAGAACGGCGTTTCGGCGACGCACCCGGTAACTGTGAGCGACAATCCTTTTCACGCTAGAACTTCAGATCGTCGTCGACCGGTGCGAAGTATGCGTCGACGTCGGCCGCGCTGACCTGGGCCAGCGATGCCGGCGACCACTTTGGATTGCGGTCCTTGTCGACCAGCTGAGCCCGAATGCCCTCCACCAGATCATGCGAACGCAGCGACCCACACGACACTCGATAGTCCTGGACCAGAACATCTTCCAGCGTGTCCAACTTGGCCGCGCGACGCACCGCCTCCAGCGTCACCGACAGCGCGACGGGGGAGCGGGTGGCGATCAGGTTGGCAGCGTCGTTGGCCGGCCCGGCGTCATGGCCGCGCAGTGCGGCGACGATATCGGCAACTGTGTCACCGGCATAGCAATGGTCAATCCAATCACGCGCCGCTACAAGGTCACTCGGCGGCGGCTCGACGGCATGGGCGGCCAGCGCCCGCTGGACGCCGTCGGCGACGATGGCCCGGTGCAATGCGTCGAGTTTGTCGTGTGGAACAAAGTGGTCGGCGAATCCCAGTGCGATGGCATCGGCGCCGGAGAACGGCGCACCGGTGAGCGCGACATGCAGACCCAGCGATCCCGGCGCGCGTGACAGCAGGTAAGCCCCGCCGACGTCGGGGATGAAGCCGATACCGACCTCGGGCATGGCCATCTTGGACGTATCGGTCACAACTCGGGTATTGGCGTGTGCGCCCACACCGACCCCGCCGCCCATCACGATGCCGTCCATCAGCGACACGTAAGCCTTGGCGAACCGGCCGATCTGGGCGTTGAGCAGATACTCGTCGCGCCAGAACCGCCGCGCCGCGACCCCGTCGGCGCGGGCGCTGTGATAGATCGCCACCACATCGCCGCCGGCGCACAGCCCGCGCTCCCCGGCACCGGCCAGCACCACCGCGCGGACCCGCCCATCCTGCTCCCATCCGGCCAGAACCGCGCTGAGCTCGTTGACCATGCCCTGGTTTAGCGAGTTGATCGCCTTAGGACGATTGAGCGTCACAAAACCAACACCGTCTTCGACACGGCTCAAAACCTCGTCGGATTCCTCCGTCACCTTGCATTGCTCCTTGGTCAAGGCATGGGTTGGGCGCACCTTCGCCATACCACCTAGAAAATCCCGCGGCGGGTCTATGCCGCCGAGATGCCGCCGTTGACGCTGATCGCCTGCCCGGTCAACCTCGCCGCCTTGAGGCTGCACAGGAACACCGTCAACGCAGCGATGTCGTCGGCCGTCGGCACACCGAGCTGGGCCTGCTGCGCTGCTCGAGCGAAGAGTTTGGCGCTGAACCCGTCGGCCGTGATGCGTTCGGTCGAGGCGGTGCCGTAGACCAGCGACGGCGTCAGCGCGTTGGCGCGGATGCCGTAGCGCTTTTCCTCAATGGCGATCGTTCGCGTGAACATCACGATGGCGGCCTTCGCCGCGCCGATAACCGCTTCACCCGGCGTGGCGGTCTTGGCCGCATCAGACGCCACATTCACGATGACACCGCTTCGGCGCGTGCGCATGCCCGGCAGCACCGCGCTGGCCATATGCATCGACGGCAGCGCCAATTGGGTGAGCATGCGACCGATGTCGGCGCCGGGGATGTCGATGAACAGCTCCGGCCGCACGTCCGCGGCGGTGCTGCACATCAGGATGTCGATACCCGAAAGGATTTGATCTGCCTCTGCGGCAACAGCTGCTGCGGCGCTGGGATCGGTGGCGTCGCCGACGACGAAGTGTGCGGATGCACCGAGTTCGGCGATCGACTTTGCGGCGAGCTGGCCGCGTTCGACGTTGCGGCCGACCACCACGATCCGGGGTACGCCGGCCGCGGCGAGTGCGCGTGCTGAGGCCAGCCCGATACCGGCGGTGCCGCCCACGATCAGCGCGCTGGATGCGTCAAGGTCTTTGGGGGCCGGCAGGTCGGTTCGGGTGTCAGTCATGCGTTCGTCCTCACTGCGGGTGGTGCCGATACGCGGTGTAGCCACTGCAGAAGGTCGTCGATTACCTCTGCCCGGTTGATTTCGTTGAGGATCTCATGCCTTCCGTCGTCGTAGACGCGGACGGTGACATCACTGAGACCGGCGGCGCGGTAACGGTCCACCAGTGGCCACAGCAGAGTGAGCGCTCCGTTGACGGGATCCTTTGATCCCACCGCCACATACACAGGCAGATCGTGGGGCATGCGTGCCACCTCGGCGGGGTTGGCGAGTCGCCGGGCGCCGGCGAACATGTCTTTCACTGACGCGGCGTCAATTCCGAATCCGCACAGCGGATCTGCGAGATACGCGTCGACGACTGACTCGTCGCGGGAAAGCCAGTCGAAATCCGTTCGAGCCGGTTGGAACGGGGTGTTGAAGGCGGACAGGTCCAGATCGCTGGACAGGTCCAAGGCCGATTCCAGAAGGTCGAGGGCAGCGGTTCCGGTCAGAGCGACCGCGTCGACGCTGGCGCCGTGATCCAGCAGAAATTGCTGCGTCGCAAACGAACCCATGCTGTGGGCGACCATTACAACCGGGAGACCAGGATGGTCCGATTTCGCCTGGGCGATCACCAGATTCAAGTCATCGACCAGCGCCGACCACCCGTGGGGTCCGAGCTGGCCGGGTTCGTCGTCGGCGTCCCTGGACGCGCCGTGTCCGCGGTGGTCATGTCCGTACACCGCAAAACCCTGGGCGGTGAGGGCGCTGGCAACGTGGTCGTATCGGCGAAGGTGCTCGCCCATGCCGTGGACGAGCACGACGACGCCTGTACCCGTTTGGCCCCTGCCAGCAGTCCAGCGATAGCCGGCAAGTTGCCTGCCGTCCGCGGAACGGTAGGAGAACGTGTCGGGGTCCATCACCGGGGTCCGCTCAACCGAGGGCACCGAGAAACCGGGCACGGCGCTACGAGCATCACGGTAATAACATTAGAATGGTCAGACCGAAACGGTCAAGTTTCAGCGAGGGAGCCCTCAGCTGAGCGGCCACCGCAGACGTAGAGAGAGGCAGCCGCATGATTTCGTTCGAGTTCACTCCTGATCAGACCGCGTTTCAGAAGACCCTTGTCGACTTCTCTCGCAAGGTCCTACTCCCGGGCTACCGGGATCGCGCGGCATCCACCGAGTTTCCGTTCGACATCCTCCGCCAGCTCGGCGAGCTCGGCGTCCTGGGAATAGGGCTGCCGGAAAAGTACGGTGGCACCGGCACCGAGGACCCGGTGACGCTCGGGCTTGCCACCGAAACCCTCGCCTATGGAGATGTGAACGTCGCCTCCGCGCCCGTGCAGATCGGACTCATCGGCTCGCAATTGATGCACGGGACCGAGGAGATCCAACAGCGCTATCTGCCAGCGATGATCGAGGGCCGGGAAAACGTCGCGATCGCCCTGACCGAACCGGGGTCTGGCTCCGACGCCGGAGGGCTGACAACCGTGGCGCGACCGGTCAACGGCGGATGGACGCTTGCGGGAGAGAAGACCGCGATCTCCTGGGCCATGCATTCTTCCGCGGCGCTGGTCTACGCACGTGAGCCCGGTACCAAGGGTTCTGCCGGAGTCAGCTGCTACCTAGTACCCCTCGATCAGGACAAGGTCACGGTGCACCACATGCCCGGCATGGGCTGCCTGCCGCTGGGATGGGGTTCGATCCACCTCGACGACGTGTTCGTCCCGAGCTCGGATCTGATCGGCGAACCGGGCAGAGGATTCCACGCGGTGATGAGTCACTTTGACTTCAGCCGCGCCGCACTCGGACTGCTGTGCCTCGGAGCCGCACAGGCCAGTCTCGACGAAGCCGCCGTCTATGCGACACAGCGGCATGCCTTCGGTAAGCCGATCGCCGACAACCAAGGGGTGTCCTTCGCCCTCGCCGAGCACGCCACCTACCTAGAAGCGGCCCGCTGGGTCTGCTACCGCGCGCTGTGGCTGCGCGAACAGGGCAAGCCCCATACCTCACTCGCCTCGATGAGCAAGTGGTGGCCACCTACGATCGCCAAAGATGCCATCGAAGCCGCGATGAGAATCCACGGCAACCTGGGCTACGCCACGGAATTCCCACTGCAACAACGCTTCCGCGATGTCATGGCCTACCTGGTCGCCGATGGAACCGCGGAAATCCAGAAACGTGTGATCGCCAAGGACATCCTCGCTCGCCAGTGCACCTCCTTCTAGCCGCGAGGGATGGCAGCCGCAGCGACCTCTGCGCAAACGGGCCCTTCGTATGGGGGTGTTGCCACGACACCTCTGCGATGTTACATTTCTACATCACCTGATGCTGTCACGTGATACGCGGACACAATCAGCGATCACCGGAGATCGATCGGAAAGGAGCGATACATGGATCAGAAGACCAGCCTCAGATTCCAGCTCATCAGCGCCTGGTGTGGCCCCGCCTTCTTGGTCACCTTCGTGCTGTTCTGGGGGGTGATCGGGCACAACATCCCGAATCCGTCACCCGCGTTGAGCGCGGCAAACCTTGCCGCTCGCTATTCGCACAACCTAGGGGAGATTCGTCTGGGCTTCATCGTCGCCCTCATCATCGTTTGCTTCTACATGCCTTGGTGTTCTTATATCAGCGCGCGGATGGCGCGGATCGAGGGCGGGTACCCGGTCCTCGCTAACCTGCAGCTCATCGGTGGGGCTCTGACCGTTATGGTCGTGTCGTTCAGCTGTTGCTTCTGGGCCATCGCGGCATTCCGGCCCGAGCGGAACCCGGAGCTGATCCAGCTGCTCACCGACACCGGCTGGCTGGTCATCGACCTGCAGTATGCGTGCACCACGTTGCAGATGGTGGCGCTCGCACTGGCAGTTCTGTCGGATCGGAAAAACAAGGCCACGCCTCTCATGCCGAATTGGGTGTGCTACCTCACCATCTTCTGCGCGGTCAGCTTCTTCCCGGCCAGCCTCACCGGCGTTCTGAAGACCGGCCCGTTTGCCTGGAATGGCGTCATGAGCTACTACTTCCCGTACTTCTGCTGGCTGTGCTGGGAAATAATTGCGAGCACCTATTTGATCAAGGATGTTCGTCGGCGCACGCGCGAGTTCGTCAGCAGCCCCTCGGTGGATGGCGGCCCTCGGGCGACGGCTCTCGCTTCCTGACCTGCACCAGCGGGTAGGTGCCCTTGGGTTGGCCGCCGCTCCCGTCCGCGCGATTCGACGGTGTTGCGACAAAAGTTCGCACGCATCGTTCGCGGTCGGGAGCGGACGGTGATCCGTGCCTGGCGCCCTGCCGGCGTCATTGCTCAGCGGTGGGCGGGCAACGACCGGTCACCGCGTCGCTTAGGGAGAGTGTTGATTGAGTGAATTGCTGATGAGTCCGGAAACCGACACCCAGTTCGTATCGGTAGGCCATCCAAAGCGGCGGCTGCCCGGCGTCGAAGGCGTGTGGGTCTTCGTGATCGCCGACATGACGGTTTTTGCCGTCCTGTTCGGGTCCTTCATCATCGGCCGGCATCACAACCCCGCCCTCTTCGAAGCGTCTCGACACGCCCTGAACCCGAACTTCGGTGGCATCAACACGCTCATCCTGGTCACCAGCTCGTGGTTTGCCGCGCTCGCGCTCGACGCCGTGCGGAAGTCCCGTTTTGCGCTGGCGCAGCATTTCATCGGCGGCGCCTTCCTCTGCGGCGTCGGTTTCATGGTCTCGAAGGGCATCGAGTACACCGAGAAGTTGAACGCTGGCATCAGCCTGTTGACCAACGACTTCTTTATGTATTACTTCACGCTGACCGGGATTCATCTGTTCCATGTGGTCGCGGGCAACGTGGTGCTGCTCGTGCTGTGGTTCATGGCCCGATCCCAGTCGTTCGACCCGGAGCGGCCCGTCGTTCTCGAATGCGGCGCGATCTACTGGCACATGGTCGACCTGCTCTGGATCATCCTGTTCCCACTGCTGTATCTGGTGAGGTGACCATGGAGCTGCTTCGCAAGCCGGTCACTATCGTGTGGGCCGCGTTGATGC
>NZ_JBAPPI010000555.1:0-8297 GCF_049280035.1 Mycobacterium sp.
CCGCAGCCTTCGAGGGCCCCGCCCCAGCAGCCGCCGCAGCCCGCACCGGCGCGCCGCAGCGCCACGCCCTGGATCATCGCCGGCGTCGCGGCCGCAGTCGTTGTCGTGATCGTCGCCGTCGGCATCACCTACCTGCTGCGCCAGCCCTCGACCACCTCGCAGTCCGCCACCACCTCGCAGCCCGCCACCATCTCGCAGCCCGCCACCACCTCGCAGCCCGCCACCGCCTCGCAGCCCTGCACCACCTCGCAGCCCTCCACTACCGGAACGGCACGGGCATTCTCCCGGCCGGCATTCTCCCGGCCGGGCCTACCTGTCGAGTACCTGGAGGTGCCGTCGCCGTCGATGGGACGCAGCATCAAGGTCGAGTTCCAAAGCGGCGGAATCAACTCACCCGCGGTCTACATGCTGGACGGCCTGCGCGCTCAGGACGACTACAACGGCTGGGACATCAACACCCCGGCATTCGAGTGGTACTACCAGTCGGGCCTGTCGGCGGTCATGCCGGTCGGCGGGCAGTCCAGCTTCTACAGCGACTGGTACAGCCCGGCCTGCGGCAAGGCCGGCTGCTCCACCTACAAGTGGGAGACCTTCCTCACCAGCGAGCTGCCGCAGTACCTGGCCGCCAACAAGTCAGTCAAGCCGACCTGCAGCGCCGCGATCGGCGTCTCCATGGCCGGGTCGGCGGCACTGATCCTGGCCGCCTACCACCCGCAACAGTTCATCTACGCCGGCTCGCTGTCGGTCCTGATGGACCCCTCCCAGGGCATGGGGCCAACGATGATCGGCCTGGCGATGGGTGACGCCGGCGGCTACCACGCCGCGGACATGTGGGGCCCGCCGAGCGACCCGGCGTGGCAGCGCAACGACCCGAGTCTCCATATCCCCGCGCTGGTCGGCAACAACACCCGGATCTGGGTCTACTGCGGTAACGGCACCCCGTCGGAGTTGGGTGGGGCCAACCAGCCCGCCGAGTTCCTCGAGAACTTCGTGCGCACCAGCAACCTGAAGTTCCAGGACGCCTACAACGCTGCCGGTGGCCACAACGCGGTGTTCAATTTCGCGCCCAACGGAACGCATAGCTGGGAGTACTGGGGAGCTCAGCTCAACGCCATGAAGTCTGACCTGCAGCACAGCTTGGGCGCCGGCTGATCGGCGTAACCGCCGAAAGCCAATACTGCGCTTGACGACAACCCGTCAAGCGCAGTAGCCGTGTCGAAGGCCTCGCCCTGCATACCAGCTTCGGGATCACGCGCCGACGGTCGCGCTCGATTCCTTGCCTGCTCCCCTTCCCGGAAACCTACACCGTGCTGGTCGAGGCCAGCGGCGTGGCGGACAAGGCTTGTCTACCCCTGACGGGCCCGGTGGACCCAACGGTCTATGCCGGCAGCGGGTGGAGCGCCTCTCGCCTACTGAATCTCCAGGAGCCCGGCGACACTTGGACTCATCTTGTCTTTCAGGATGTGGTGTTGTTTTCCTCCGCGCGTGATGCGGACGCATTCTTCACCGCCTCCGCCCAACAGTGGCCGGCCTGCGCCAACCGGCAATACACCTTCACCCAGGCCGGCAAACCCAGTGTGGTCACCGTGGGGCCGGTCGGCCAGTCTGGGGAGCCGACGATATAACCGCCGCTTAGTTGGGCCACGATCCCTGGGCCGCGCAGACGGCTGTTGTCGTAGACGGTGGTGATGTCTGATAAGGCGATGGCGTTGGCGACCACTGCCCACAATCGGCGATGCCGCTGGCGGATCTTGTTCTCCGGCACGTCGTGGCCGCCGGCCTGCACCCGGTGCCGGACGCGCTCGACCGCAAGGTCCTCTGGAACGTGCAGCAGTCGAGCGCGGTGATTGTCCCGACGACGGCGCGCGAGCGGGACCTTAGCGTCACCCCAACGAAAGAGGTAAATACCCCCATCGGTCTATAGCCGACGGCATTCGGCAGTTACTAGGATGTCCTAGTAACCCACTGACTTCTTTTGCGTATCCGAGGGCATCCATGACCGCACAGATCACCCATTTCATCGATGGCAAACGCACCGCCGGGCAGTCCGGTCGCACTGCCGAGGTGTTCGACCCCAATACCGGCCAGGTGCAGGCGGTGGTCCCGATGGCGGGCATGGCCGAGGTCGACGCCGCGGTGGCTTCGGCGGCACGGGCGCAAAAGGAATGGGCGGCGTTCAATCCGCAGCGCCGGGCGCGGGTGATGATGCGATTTGTCGAGTTGGTCAACGAGAACATGCACGAGTTGGCCGAGTTGCTCTCGCGCGAGCACGGTAAGACGGTGCCTGACGCACGGGGTGACATTCAGCGTGGTATCGAGGTGATCGAGTTTTGTATCGGCATCCCGCATCTGCTCAAGGGCGAATACAGCGAGGGTGCGGGCCCGGGCATCGACGTGTATTCGCTGCGCCAGCCGCTGGGCGTGGTCGCCGGGATCACCCCGTTCAACTTCCCGGCGATGATCCCGTTGTGGAAGGCCGGTCCGGCGCTCGCGTGCGGGAATGCGTTTGTGCTCAAGCCTTCTGAGCGTGACCCATCGGTGCCGGTGCGGCTGGCGGAGTTGTTCATCGAGGCCGGTCTGCCGCCCGGGGTGTTTCAAGTGGTCCACGGCGACAAGGAGGCCGTCGATGCGATCTTGGGCCATCCCGACATCAAAGCGGTCGGTTTCGTGGGCAGTTCGGATATCGCCCAGTACATCTATTCGACGGCGACCGGCACCGGTAAGCGCGCGCAGTGCTTCGGCGGGGCGAAAAACCACATGATCGTGATGCCCGACGCCGACCTGGATCAGGCCGTCGACGCGCTGATCGGCGCCTGCTACGGCAGCGCCGGGGAGCGGTGCATGGGGATCAGCGTCGCGGTGCCGGTCGGCGAGCAGACCGCGGATCGGTTGCGAGGCAGGCTGATCGAGCGCATCAACAACCTGCGGGTCGGACATAGCCTGGACCCCAAGGCCGACTATGGGCCGTTGGTTACCAGCGCCGCCCTGGCCCGGGTGCGTGATTACATCGGCCAGGGTGTGGCCGCCGGCGCCGACCTGGTCGTCGACGGGCGTGGGCGCGCCAGCGACGACCTTTCGTTTGGTGATGCCACCCTGCAGGATGGATTCTTCATCGGGCCAACGTTGTTTGACCACGTCAGCCCGGACATGTCGATCTACACCGACGAGATCTTCGGTCCGGTGTTGTGCATGGTGCGCGCGCACGACTACGAAGATGCGTTGCGACTGCCGTCTGAGCATGAGTACGGCAACGGGGTGGCGGTATTCACCCGCGACGGCGACACGGCGCGTGATTTCGTCTCCCGGGTGCAGGTCGGCATGGTCGGCGTCAACGTGCCCATCCCAGTCCCGGTGGCGTACCACACTTTCGGTGGCTGGAAGCGCTCCGGCTTCGGCGACCTCAACCAACACGGTCCGGCGTCGATCGAGTTCTACACCAAGGTCAAGACCGTTACGTCGCGCTGGCCGTCCGGCATCAAGGATGGCGCCGAATTCGTCATCCCGACGATGAAATAGCCGATCGATGCAGTTCTTCGGTTTGGACGACGACGAGCGGGTGATCACCGAGACGGCGGCCGCATTCGCGGCCAAACGCCTCGCCCCCTACGCCCTGGAATGGGATGCGACGCATCACTTCCCGGTCGATGAGCTGCGCGAGGCGGCCGGGCTCGGTATGGCGGCGATCTACTGCCGCGACGACGTGGGCGGCAGTGCGCTGCGCCGCTTGGACGGGGTGCGGATCTTCGAGCAGCTGGCGATGGCCTGCCCGACCAGCGCGGCGTTTTTGTCCATTCACAACATGTGCGCGTGGATGATTGACGCGTTCGGCACCGAGGAGCAGCGCAAGGCCTGGGTGCCACGGCTGGCCTCGATGGATGTGATTGCCAGCTACTGCCTGACCGAGCCGGGCGCCGGCTCGGATGCCGGAGCGTTGAGCACTCGGGCCGTCAAGCAGGGCGGCGACTATGTGCTGGGCGGCGTCAAACAGTTCATCTCCGGGGCGGGAGCCTCGGATGTCTATGTGGTGATGGCGCGCACTGGCGGGCCAGAAAAGCCCGGTCCACGCGGGATATCGGCGTTTATCGTCGAAAAGGGCAGTCCGGGGCTGAGTTTCGGCGCGCACGAGGACAAGATGGGCTGGAATGCCCAGCCGACGGCGCAGGTGATTTTCGAGGATGTGCGGGTGCCCGCCGACGCGATGCTGGGCGGCGCGGACGGTGAAGGCGCGGGCTTCGGCGTCGCAATGAACGGCCTCAACGGCGGTCGGATCAATATCGCCGCCTGCTCGCTCGGTGGGGCACAGGCCGCGTTCGACAAATCGGCGTCCTATCTCTCCCACCGGCAGGCGTTCGGGGCCGCATTGCTCGACGAGCCCACCATCCGGTTCACCTTGGCCGATATGGCCACCGCGCTGGAGTCCTCGCGAATGTTGTTGTGGCGCGCGGCGAGTGCACTCGATGCCGACGCCGACGACAAAGTCGCGCTGTGCGCGATGGCCAAACGCTACGTCACCGACGCGTGTTACGACGTCGCGGACCAGGCCCTGCAGTTGCATGGTGGCTACGGGTATCTGCGCGAGTACGGTTTGGAGAAGATCGTGCGCGATCTGCGGGTGCACCGCATCCTGGAGGGAACCAACGAAATCATGCGGGTGGTCATCGGCCGAGCCGAGGCCGCACGGGTCCGCGCCAGCGCGTAGGAAGGCTACAGAAATGGCCGAGTCTTTAACGGTCGCGTTTTTGGGGTTGGGCCACATGGGCGGTCCGATGTCGAGGAACCTGGTCGCCGCCGGCCACAGGGTGCAGGGCTTTGACCCGGTGCCGGCCGCGGCCACCGCCGCCGCCGACAACGGTGTCGTGGTGTCCGACAGCGCGCCCGCGGCGGTAACCGGCGCTGACGCCGTCATCACGATGCTGCCGCACGGCGATGCGGTGAAGCGCTGTTACGCCGAAATCCTGCCCGCTGCAAACCAAGGCGCGCTGTTCATCGACAGCTCGACTATTTCCGTCGATGACGCGCGTGAAGTCCACGCATCCGCGGCCTCCCACGGGTTGGCTCAGCTCGACGCGCCAGTTTCCGGTGGGGTGAAAGGCGCGGTCGCGGGCACCCTGGCTTTCATGGTCGGCGGTGACGACGATGCCCTGCAACGGGCGCGCCCGGTGCTGGAACCGATGGCCGGCAAGATCATTCATTGCGGAGCGGCCGGCGCCGGTCAGGCCGCCAAAGTGTGCAACAACATGGTGCTTGCCGTGCAGCAGATCGCGATCGGCGAGGCGTTCGTGCTCGCCGAGAAGCTGGGCCTGTCGGCGCAGTCGTTGTTCGACGTCATCACCGGCGCGACCGGTAACTGTTGGGCAGTGCACACCAACTGCCCGGTGCCGGGCCCGGTACCGACATCGCCTGCCAACCACGACTTCACACCTGGTTTCGCAACCGCGCTGATGAACAAGGACCTGGGTTTGGCGATGGACGCCGTCAGCTCAACCGGTTCGGCGGCGCCGTTGGGCAGTCACGCTGCAGAGATCTATGCCAAATTCGCAGCGGCCAACGCGGACAAGGACTTCAGCGCCGTCATCGAGCTGCTCCGCGGCAAAGGCTAGATTGCCCGGCAATCCACCAGCGTCGGTGTGCCAGCTGGCAGCCGCTCGCCAGCAGTGGATCCGCACCGTCGTAGCCGGTGCGAACTTCCGCGGCGCCGTTGAACTGCTGATAGGCCGTGTAGCCGGTGGTGACGACCACCGCAGGCAGTTCGGCGGCGACTGCAGCGCACAACCCACGCCGCGAGCCTTCGATGGCCAGCGCGGCGCGCGGCGTTATCCCTAACTCCCACAACGCCAGCCGGTACAGTTCGGCGTCGCAGTCGGAGCGAAACTCGCTGTCAGGTAAGTCGTCGACGGTCACGATCGTCTCGACGAGGCCGTCACCGACTAATTGCCGCACCAGGGCCTCGACCCACCCCCGGCGCCGAGTGCTCACCACGCCCACCCAGATTCCCGCGACGAACAGGCTCATCACCAAGTCGATCAGACCCGTCCTGGGCGTGATGTCGCCGTCGAGCACGCAGTCGCCGAACACCGCGGTCTTGGTCCGATAGATCCGGCCCGCAAGCGCATCGGCGGACCTGCCGAAGCCTCGTGCCCGCAAATCTGCCGCGATACGTCGCGGTCCGTCCGGGATGCACAACAGCCGGCCGTACTCTTCGACGCTCCAGCTGACGTCGACGCCGTGTTCGGCGAACGCTGCATTGAACGCGACCCGGTGACCATCGCGTTCGATATCCGCCAGCGCGGAATCCGCGTCGAAGATCACCGCGCGCAGGATATCGGCGTCGACCGGACGTTCCCGATCCCACCAGAACGTCCGGGACGGCCGAGTCTGCCCCATGGCTCGCACGCCCACAGGTTGCCCGGATCCCAGGCGCCCAGCCTCCCCCATTAGGGGGATTCGCGTAGCCAACTTGCCCACCTGTCTTGATTCGTCGCCCGGATGCGGGCCTTAGGGTGTTGCCATGGCGGTGCGTCTTGTCCTGGTCGATGACCACGAGATGGTCATCGAGGGCCTCAAGGCGATGCTCGCGGCGTTCAAGGACCGGGTGCAGGTGGTCGGGCAGGCAGTAGGCGCCGACCGGGCGGTCGGTGTGGTCGACGACCTGCAGCCCGACGTCGTGCTGTGCGATGTGCGCATGCAGGGCTTCAGCGGGCTAGACCTGTGCAAGGTGTTGCGTGAACACGACCCCGCCCGCAAGGTCGTGATGTTGTCGGTTTACGACGACGAGCAGTACCTGTTCGAGGCCCTGCGGGTGGGCGCCAGCGGCTATCTGCTGAAAAGCGTCAACAGCGACGACCTGGTGCGCCAGCTGGAACTAGTGCACAACGGGGAAACCGTGATCGACCCGGGGATGGCGGCCCGGGCGGCTGACACCGCGGCACGCATGCAGCGTGACGAATTCTGGCCGGGCGCCCGGCAGGGGTTGACGCAACGGGAAAGCGAAATCCTGTCCTGCATGGTCAACGGGTTGTCCAACCGCGGCATCGCCAGCAAACTCGTTATCGGCGAGGAAACGGTCAAGAGCCACTTGCGGGCGATCTACCGCAAGCTCGGGGTCAGCGACCGTACCGGAGCGGTGGCAACTGCACTGCGCGAGGGCATTTACCGGTGACCGCACGGCAACCGGCAGCACCGGACAACGGCGCCCGCGGCTCGAACGCTGTCCGCGATCTTGTTGACACCGATCGTGAACTGGCGCTGCTGCGGGAGCTCATCCAGGC
The DNA here is from genome assembly GCF_049280035.1 of Mycobacterium sp. Lineage (GTDB taxonomy): Bacteria > Actinomycetota > Actinomycetes > Mycobacteriales > Mycobacteriaceae > Mycobacterium. The sequence continues at coordinate 7,269 of NZ_JBAPPI010000555.1, forward strand.
AGCCTCGAGCGGCCCCGGGGTGGAGCCGTTGGCGGCCGCGGCAGCGCGAATGATCACCGCGGCCACCGGGACCGACGTGTGCTTCGTGCATGTGCTCGACGACACCGACCGCTCGCTGACCCTCGCCGGTGCGACACCGCCTTTCGACGGGCAAGTGGGAAAGATTCGCCTGCCGTTGGGATCCGGCATTTCCGGCTGGGTGGCCAAGCACCGCGAGCCCGTCGTCATCACCCACGACAAGGAAGCCGACCCCCGCTACTTGCCGATCCAATCGCTGCGCGGACGTGACTTCACCTCGATGGTGTCGATGCCGATGGAAACCGACCCGGGCGGACTGGTCGGCGTGCTCAACGTGCACACGGTCGCACGCCGCGAGTTCACCGAGGGTGACGTCGAGCTCTTGCGGGTGATCGGCCGGCTGATCGCCGGGGCCATGCACCAGGCCCGGTTGCACCGGCAGCTGGTAGCCAGAGAGCGGGCACACGAGCTGTTCGTCGAGCAGGTGATCGAGGCGCAGGAAATCGAGCGCCGTCGGGTAGCCGGCGATATTCACGACGGCATCTCGCAGCGCCTGATCACGCTGTCCTATCGGCTCGACGCGGCGGCGCGGGCTGTCGGCGACGATCCCACCGAAGCGTCCCGCCAGCTCGGCGAGGCCCGCGACCTGGTCGGGTTGACGTTGGGCGAGGCGCGCGCGGCGATCAGCGGACTGCGCCCGCCGGTTCTCGACGATTTGGGTTTGGCGGGCGGGCTGGCCAGTCTGGCCCGGTCGATACCGCACTTGGACGTGGAGCTCGAACTGGCCGATGTCCGGCTGCCCGAGCACATCGAAATCGCGCTCTACCGCATCGCGCAAGAAGGCCTGCAAAACATCGTCAAACATGCCAACGCGTCGGTGGCTCGGCTGCGTTTCGCGGTGGATGACGAGACCGCCCGACTCGAGATCGTCGACAACGGAATAGGTTTCGACACGTTCGAGAATCCGCTGGGTGGCGACGAGATGGGCGGCTACGGTGTGCTGTCGATGGC
>NZ_JBAPPI010000556.1:0-4725 GCF_049280035.1 Mycobacterium sp.
GGCGGGGGCTAAATGTCCGGGCTGTGCGGCGGCGCCGACTCTGGGCGGGGCCCATAGCGCTCGATATAAGCCTGGTGGATGTGGGCATCACGCCGACGACGGCGTTCGTCGACCAGGTCGGGGTCGAGATTGTGCACCTGCAGCATGTGGCGGCGCCACACCTTGTTGAGCGCGTGCGAGAAATACACGAACGGGATCAGGATCGGCAGCGTCATGCTCAGGTGGACGTCCAGCGTCGCGGGGATCAGCCAAAACGGCGCGAGCACCACTACCGCCGGAATGGCGACGCGGATCATCATCCGCGCGGCGGCGCCCTTGCCGGCCAGATCGTTGCGCACCCACTCCCGCATCGAATCGGGAAGCTGCCCGCCGTAGCAGTAGCGGACATACTGCAGCGTGCTCGGCCGGGTGCGCATGCTCACAACGTCGCCCGCAGCGACGGCACCACCAACCCGGCCAGGCCCCGTAGCGTCGCCTTGAACATGTCGAAGAAGTCGAAATAGTCCCGCCACAACGCGATCTGGCCGTCGTGGACCTCGAACACACCGCAGACCCAGAACTGCAGCCGCAGCGGGCCGAAGATCAGCGCGTCGGTGCGTTCGGTGAGCACAGCGGCACCGTCGGCGGCGATGCGGTGGATCTTCACCTCGAACGCGCTGGCAGCTCCCAACGAGCTGAAGAGCTTGATCGTCCTGTTGCGCCCGTGGATGGTCGGTAACCCGACGTTCTGGTACACCAGGTCCTCGGCCAACAACGTGCCGGCCGCGTCGAGGTCTGCGTCCTGGAGCGCGTAGAGGAACCGTTCGACTGTGCGGGTGTTCTCGAGAGTCTGCTCGGTCATAATCACCAGCCTACGGCGATTCGAGCGACCCGGTGCTGTGGCAGGGTAGGGCGATGCGCGTCGCCGTGGTCGCTGGACCTGACCCCGGTCACTCGTTTCCGGCGATCGCGCTATGCCGACGTTTCTCGGCAGCCGGCGACACCCCGACGCTGCTCACCGGTACCGAATGGCTCGAAACCGCCCGCGCCGCCGGCGTCGACGCCGTCGAACTGGCCGGGCTGGACCCCACCACCGACGACGACGACCGTGACGCCGGCGCCAAGATCCACCAGCGCGCCGCGCGGATGGCGGTGCTCAATCTTCCGCAGCTACGGGAGCTGGCGCCCGACCTCGTGGTGTCGGATGTCATCACGGCCTGCGGCGGGATGTCCGCCGAACTGCTGGGCATCCCGTGGATCGAACTGAACCCGCATCCGCTGTACCTGCCGTCGAAAGGGCTGCCGCCGCTGGGTAGCGGGCTGGCGCCCGGCACCGGCATCACGGGCCGACTGCGTGACGCCGCGATGCGGGCGATGACCGCGCGATCCTGGCGCGCCGGTCTCCGCCAGCGGGCGGAGGTCCGCGTCGGGATCGGTTTGCCGGCCAGCGATCCCGGGCCGCTGCGGCGGCTGATCGCCACACTGCCCGCCCTGGAGGTGCCGCGTCCGGACTGGCCGGCCGAAGCCGTCCTGGTAGGTCCGCTGCACTTCGAGCCGACCGAGCAACCGCTGCCGATCCCACCCGGCTCCGGGCCGGTCGTGGTCGTCGCGCCGTCGACGGCATTGACCGGGACGCACGGGATGGCCCAGACCGCCCTGGACAGCTTGGTGCCCGGAACCGGTTTACCCGCCGGTGCGCGGGTAGTGGTGTCGCGGCTCAACGGTCCGGATCTGACCGTGCCGCCGTGGGCGGTGGCCGGGCTGGGACGCCAAGACGAACTGCTGGCGCATGCCGACCTGGCGATCTGCGGCGGCGGGCACGGAATGGTGGCCAAGACACTGCTGGCCGGTGTTCCGCTGGTGATGGTTCCCGGCGGCGGGGATCAGTGGGAGATCGCCAACCGGGTGGTGCGCCAGGGCAGTGGGCGGCTGGTTCGGCCGTTGACCGCCGAGGCGTTGGTGAGGGCCGTCGATGAGGTGCTCTCGACGCCGACCTTCCGGGAAGCTGCCCAGCGTGCCGCGGCCAGCGTTGCCGAGGTCGCCGACCCGGTACGGGTGTGCCACGATGCGCTCGCGCCCGCTAGGTAGGTTCGGTGGCGTGCGGCTGACGGAGTTTCACGAACGGGTCACCTTGCGTTTCGGTGCCACCTACGGCACCTCGGTGCTGACCGATCACGTGCTGACCAACTTCGATGGCCGCACCGGTGCGCAGGCGATCGAGGACGGCGTGGACCCGCGCGACGTGTGGCGGGCGCTGTGCGTCGACTTCGACGTTCCCCGCGAACAGTGGTGAAATAAGCGTCGGGCCCGAAGCTGCCCAGCAGCAACATCCCGCGCGAACTTTATACAGGGTGTATTACGTGTAGAAGGTGTGCTCAATCGTGTGCAACGGAATGCGGAGGCTGGCATGAATCCTGCGACTTTTCGTTGGCGAGCGATCCTGGCGGCTGGGCTGGCACTGGTGGGACTCGCCGCGGCGGTGTTCCTGGTCCGATCTCCCGTGATGCCGCCCGCGAGCGCGTCGAGCGCAATTCCCGCACCTGCGGTCGACGAACCGGCGACGGGGCGCCCCAACGTCGAGACCGCGGTCCTTGCCGGTGGCTGCTTCTGGGGTGTGCAGGGCGTTTACCAGCACGTCAAAGGGGTGAACGCGGCCGAGTCCGGGTACGCGGGAGGCGACGCGGCGACAGCTAACTACGAGGCAGTCACCACCGAGACCACCGGGCACGCCGAGACGGTGCGCATCACCTATGACCCGAGTCAGGTCACCTACGGCCAGCTGCTGCAGATCTTTTTCGCCGTCGTGCATGATCCGACCGAACTCAACCGTCAGGGACCCGACGTGGGCCCTTCGTACCGTTCGGTGATCTTTGCTCAGGACGGGACGCAACGGAACATTGCGAATGCCTACATCGCCCAGCTGAACCAGGCGGGCGCCTTCCCCGCGCCGATCGTCACCAGCGTGTCGTCGGCAGCCCAGTTCTTCCCTGCGGAGGCCTACCACCAGGACTTCTTCGACTTGAATCCGAACAACCCGTACATCGTCCAAAACGACTTGCCCAAGTTGGACGCGCTCAGGTCGACGTTCCCGGACCTATACCGCGGCTAGCCGGCGCTGCTTCTCGCCGGCAATACGGCGCGCCTACTTGTCATCGAACACATGTTCGCTAATGTGGTCGGTGTTCGACGGTCAGATGCTGGTCAGGCCATTTGTCAGACCCTGTCTCTAACGTCACGGCCAACTGACCGAGACCGGTCAATCGAACACCGACTACACCGAGAGGTAGCACCATGACGCAAGCCCCTGACCGCGAGAAAGCTCTCGAACTGGCGATGGCCCAGATCGAGAAGAGTCACGGCAAAGGCGCGGTGATGCGCCTCGGCGACGAGGTGCGTCAGCCCATCTCGATCATCCCGACCGGGTCGATCGCACTGGACGTCGCCCTCGGCATCGGCGGCCTGCCGCGCGGCCGGATCGTGGAGATCTACGGTCCGGAGTCCTCGGGTAAGACCACCGTTGCCTTGCACGCGGTGGCCAACGCCCAGGCCGCCGGCGGCATCGCGGCGTTCATCGACGCCGAGCATGCCCTGGACCCCGACTACGCCAAGAAGCTGGGTGTCGACACCGATTCGCTGCTGGTGTCCCAGCCCGACACCGGTGAGCAGGCACTAGAGATCGCCGACATGCTGATCCGCTCCGGGGCGCTGGACCTTCTGGTCGTCGACTCGGTGGCCGCACTAGTGCCGCGGGCGGAAATCGAAGGTGAGATGGGCGACAGCCACGTCGGCCTACAGGCCCGGCTGATGAGTCAGGCGCTGCGGAAAATAACCGGGGCGCTGAGCAATTCGGGTACCACGGCGATCTTCATCAACCAGCTGCGCGAAAAAATCGGTGTGATGTTCGGCTCACCTGAAACTACAACAGGCGGAAAAGCTTTGAAGTTCTACGCCTCGGTTCGCCTAGACGTCAGACGAATTGAGACGCTCAAGGACGGCACCGACGCAGTCGGTAATCGCACTCGGGCCAAGGTCGTCAAGAACAAGTGCCTCGCCGAGGGCACTCGGATCTTCGATCCGGTCACCGGTACGACGCATCGCATTGAAGATGTTGTCGATGGGCGGAAGCAAATTCATGTTGTGGCTGCGGCCAAGGACGGAACGCTGCATGCGCGGCCCGTGGTGTCCTGGTTCGACCAGGGAACGCAGGATGTGATCGGGTTGCGGATCGCGGGTGGCGCAACCGTGTGGGCGACGTCCGATCACAAGGTGCTGACAGAGTACGGCTGGCGTCAGGCCGGGGAACTTCGCAAGGGAGACCGGGTGGCGCAACCGCGGCGCTTCGATGGATTCGGTGACGGCGCGCCGATTTCGGCGGATCACGCACGGCTACTTGGCTATCTGATCGGAGATGGCTACGTGGGAGGTAAGACTCCGGTCAACTTCATCAATGTTCAGCAGGCGCTCATTGATGACGTGACGCGAATCGCTGCGACGCTCGGGTGTGCGGCCCATCCGCAGGGGCGTATGTCAATTGCGATCGCTCATCGACCTGGCGAGTGCAACGGTGTTCTAGACCTTTGTCGGCAGGCCGGTATCTACGGCAAGCTCGCATGGGAGAAGACGATTCCGAACTGGTTCTTCGAGCCCGATATCGCGGCCGATATTGTCGGCAATCTGCTCTTCGGCCTGCTCGAGAGTGACGGCTGGGTGAGCCGGGAACAGACCGGAGCGCTTCGGGTCGGTTAC
>NZ_JBAPPI010000557.1:0-1561 GCF_049280035.1 Mycobacterium sp.
TCCTTACGGTGAGAACTGGATGTTCTCCCGGGATTGTGTCCCGCCGTGGATCTCACGCGAAGAGGCCCTCGACGTATGCGCGAGAACCCCGCGTGAGGCGATCGACAAAGTGCAGTTCGTCGGGACGTCAGCACAGGTGCTGGAACGTCTTCAGCCCTACCTGGATCTCGGTGTGATCGATGAGCTGTCATTGGTCAACTACGCCGAGTTGTGCGGTGTGAAGTACATGGCGTCGGCGGGCGAGGCCATTGTCAAGCTGCTGTCCAAGGTAAAGGGTATCGAGTCCGCCACGGGTCCGGGTGTCACGACCCTCGTCACCGAAGGATTGTCCACCTAGCCGACGACCGGGCACACGCCCACCGGTGACTGAATGACGACTAAACGACGAGGCGAGAGAGACCAGGTGACCTATCGGGTGGCCCATGGCGGAACAGGTTTGACGGGCCGGGAAGCGTTGCGCGGCATCATCAACGACCCGGCTCTCGACCTGATCGCCGTGCTGGTGACGACACCAGCGAAGGTCGGCGTCGATGCTGGATCGTTGTGCCGACTACCGGACACCGGCCTACTCGCCACCGACGACATCGACGCGATCATTGCCGCTAAGCCAGACTGCTTCTGTTACTGCGGCACGGCCGTGCGTCGCGAAGAACAGGCCATCGAGGACATGGCGCGGCTGCTGCGGGCAGGGATTAACGTTGTCACCATCTCCACCATCCCGATGATCTACTCCCCCGCGGCACCGCAGAGTTGGCGGAACACCATCGAAAGCGCCTGTCGGGAAGGACAATCCAGCTTCTACGCCACCGGCAGCGAACCCGGCGTCGCCAGCCTGAACATTCCGACCGCGCTACTGGCAGGCGCCGGTCAGGTCGACAGCTACCGGATGGATGAGTATGCACTGGGCCTAGACGAGACCTACCCGATCTGGCAGGTGCTGCACGAATCCATGGGCTTCGGCAAGCCGGACGGCCATGTGCCCGCGCGCATCGCCTCGGGCAAGGTGAACCACGATTGGGAGACGGTGGTGCGCTACATCGCCGAAATCCTGGGCTACCGGCTGGACGACATCGATCTCGATTGGGAGACGCTTAAGGCTCCCACCGATCTGAACACCAATGTCGGCGTGCTCGCTGCCGGGACGATCTGCGCCCACCGGTGGCAGCTCGCCGTCAAAGTCCAAGGCAAGGCGGTGGTCTCGGTGCAATATTTCGCGACCGTGTCCAGCACGCCGTGGCCGGACTCCTGGCCGCGTCCGGTTGCGGAGGCGGCCAGCGCTGTCGTGTACCGGGTGGCCGGTCGTCCCAACATGCGCATGCAGCTGTGCTTCGATGCCCAGGACGGGGAGAAGAACCTTAACTCCGCGATCGCACTCTCGGGAATGGCGGCGGTGAACGCGATTCCGTATGTCGTCGCGGCCGAGCCCGGTATCCACGACCCGATCTCAGGCCCAGACGTCGTGACGAGACAGGCCGTCGGCGCGCGCGCAACCAGCGGAACCCCGGCATGAAACGCTATCGCGTTGCCCACTACGGCACCGGTCACACCGGCACACTCGTAT
>NZ_JBAPPI010000558.1:0-1709 GCF_049280035.1 Mycobacterium sp.
ACTCGTCATCGAAGACCTAGTGGTCGGCGACGGCCCCGAAGCGGTGCCGGGTGGCGTCGTCGAGGTGCACTACGTCGGCGTCGAGTACGACTCCGGCGAAGAATTCGACAGCTCATGGGGTCGTGGCGAGCCCATCGAATTCCCGCTGCGCGGGCTCATCCAGGGATGGCAGGACGGTATTCCGGGTATGAAGGTGGGTGGCCGGCGTCAGCTGGTGATCACACCCGCGCAAGCTTACGGGCCGGCCGGCTCCGGGCATCAGCTATCAGGCAAGACGTTGATCTTCGTGATCGACCTGCTCAGCACCCGTTAACGCGAGGGAGGGCCGATGGCGGGCTCTGACGAAGCACCCGAAGCCACCGAGTGGCGGCGAACCTCGAAGTTCTATCGACGGGTTCCGGGCCTGCCGTGGCTGGTTGCCTTGATCGTTATTCCGTTACTGCTGGCGGTAATCGGCTACGGCGAAATGGACCGGACCCGACCGGGAGCCAACGGTCCGACCGGCGCGTTGCCGACGCTGAACGCACCCAAGCCGCCGGGCGGCACGCCGCAGACGCCGACGATTCCGGCAATAGCGCTGGCGCCGGTGTCAATCACCCGTAGCGGCAACGACATCAAGCTTTCCGGTGACATGCCCACCGTCGAGGCAAAAGAGTCGCTGCTGGCGGCGCTGAAGGGGGGCTTCGGGGCGAATACCAACATCATCGGTAACGTACGGATCGACCGGGATATCACGTCTCTCGATTTCTCCAATGCCGCATCGGTTTTCAAGGCGGCGGCAACCGTTCCCGACTTCGGCCTCACTATCAAGGGTGACACCATCACGCTGATCGGGACGACGGGTTCGGGAGGGCAGCAAGACGCTATCGAGCAGGCAGCCGACGCGGCCTGGCCGAATTTGAATATCGTTGACACGATGGGAATCGGCGGTACCGTCGCGTCGAGCGCACCGCCGGGCCCGGTGCCGGCTCTTGGCCCGGGTAATGCCTGCGCCAACCTCCGGCCGGCTGTCAAAGCCTTGGGGCCGATCACTTTTGCCACCGACGGGTCGGCGTTGTCGCCGGCCGCCGAACAGACGCTGAACCAGGTCGCCGACAAGCTGAAGGACTGCCCGGGTGTGACCGTGACCATCAACGGCTACACCGACAACACCGGTAATGACGCCATCAATATCCCGTTGAGCACTACTCGGGCAGACGCCGTCGCCGACTACCTGATCGCCCGCGGCGTCGCACGTGATCACCTGACCACGAAAGGCCGCGGTGCTGCCGATCCGATCGCTGACAACAGCAGCCCGGACGGTCAAGCCAAGAACCGTCGCGTCGAAATTGGGGTCGGCTAATTCGGCTAAGGAGAATTCACCAATGGACTTCGTCATCGAATGGCTCTGCTACCTAGTGGCTTTCGCGGTCGGCTCGGCCGTTGCCTTATTGATTGCCGGCATAACGATCAGGCGCACCACCGTGGAGCAAGCCCTGGACGACATGCCCGGCGCACGTGAGATTGGAGCGCAGTGATGGGCCAGGTGAACTTTTTCCTGGTCGGGGTGGCCTTCCTGCTGGGGCTGTTGCTGACATTCGCCCTGACGATTCGTCGCGTCAAACGTGAAGTGCCGGTGCGGCCTTCGGCTACGGGTGCCTCGGAGTAAGTCAGCTCGGGCCGGGCAGGCGCAGCAAAAGACGCACTCCGCCCAGCGGGCTGGTTTGCAG
>NZ_JBAPPI010000559.1:0-23911 GCF_049280035.1 Mycobacterium sp.
GGTGGCGGGCAACGTCGCCGAATACGTCAAGTCGCGGCCCGACGGACCTGCGCCGGCTGTGGTGGAAGTTGACCTGTTGGACCTGGACGCTCGGAGCGGGTCCAGGGCCGGAAACGACAGCCGCGCCGACACCGCGTATTTGCAGTACACGTCTGGATCGACCCGCTCGCCCGCCGGGGTCATGGTCAACTACCGGAGCCTGCTGGCCAATTTCGAGCAGATCATGTCTGACTATTTTTCCGAGAACGGCAAGGTGGCTCCGCCTGACACCACTTTTGTGTCGTGGCTGCCCTTCTACCACGATATGGGTCTGCTGCTCGGAATCTGCGTACCGCTTCTGGGAGGTCTGCATGCCGTCGTGACCAGTCCTGTGTCGTTCCTGGCGCGGCCGGCACGGTGGATGCAGATGATGGCGACTAACAGCCACGTCTTCTCGGCAGCGCCGAACTTTGCCTTCGAACTGGCGGCGCGGAAAACATCAGACGAAGACATGGCCGGGCTCGACCTCGGGAACGTGCTGCACATTCTCAACGGTAGCGAGCGAGTGCAACCCGCAACGCTCAAGCGCTTCACCGAGCGGTTCGCCCGCCACAATCTTCCCGGCACGGCGCTGCGCCCCTCCTACGGAATGGCCGAAGCGACGGTGTATCTGGCGACCCGCAAACCTGGTGAACCACCGCACATCGTTCATTTCGAATCCGAGAAATTGGCCGACGGCCAGGCCAAGCGGTGCGAAAGCTCAGATGGCACACCGCTTGTCAGCTACGGCGTGCCGCACTCACCGATCCTGCGGATCGTCGACCCCAATACCTGCATCGAGTGCCCGGCGGAAACGGTCGGTGAGATCTGGGCACACGGCGACAACGTCGCCGCCGGCTACTGGCGCAAACCAGAACAGACACAGCACACGTTCGGTGGAAAGCTGGCGAGCCCGTCGACCGGGATGCCCGAGGGGCCGTGGTTGAGAACCGGAGACCTGGGTTTTTTCTCCGAAGGCGAATTGTTCATCATTGGCCGCATCAAGGATCTCTTGATTGTCTACGGCCGCAATCACTCTCCCGACGACATCGAGGCGACGATTCAGGAGATCACGCGGGGCCGCTGTGTGGCGATAGCGGTTCCAGAGGACGGCACCGAGAAGCTGGTCGCCATCGCCGAACTCAAGAATCGGGGGGAGGCCCGCGAGGAAGTGCTGGACAAGCTCGCCGGCGTCAAGAACGAAGTCACCTCGGCGATCTCAACCTCGCATGGTCTGAGCGTCGCGGACCTTGTTCTGGTATCACCGGGGTCGATTCCGATCACCACGAGCGGCAAGGTCAGGCGAAGGGCCTGTGTCGAGCAATACCAGCAGCGTCAGTTCGCGCGCCTGGATGCCTAGGGATCACCTGGCATGAGTGGGAACCCCGAAGTCCCCAGCGGGTCAACGACGTTGTCAGACGTTGACCCGCAACTCGGCAGGCGACGCCGTGAGACACTCGGGCAGGCATTCGACCCTCGAGCGAACGCGCTGAACTCTTTCCGATTGGCGCTGGCGACGGGGGTGATCCTGTGGCACAGCTTCCCGCTCACGGGTCGCCACTTGCCGTTCGCGGTTCACCAGCTTTTCAGCCAGGCGTGGGTCGACGGGTTCTTTGCGGTCTCAGGATTTCTCATTACGTCGAGTTGGCTGAGCAGGCCGAGGCTCGGCGCATACTTCGCCGCTCGGGGTCTTCGCATCGTCCCCGGGTTATGGGTCTGCCTGGCCATCACCGCGTTCGCCATAGCTCCGATCGGTGTGGCGATTCAGGGTGGTTCTGCCGCCAGGCTGTTGCTGTCCACCGCACCAATCGGATACGTCGTCAAAAACAGCGCAATCTGGATTTTCCAAGTTGATATCGGGGGAACACCGCGCGGGATCCCAGATCCGGGTATGTGGAACGGTTCGCTCTGGACGCTCCAATACGAGGTGCTCTGCTATATCGCTGTTGCTGGTCTCGGCGTAGTCGGGCTCCTCGGTCGCCGGTGGTTTCTTCCGACGGCCATGGCATTGGCCCTCACTTGGGCGGCGCTGGCTTCATACACACTCGACGGAGTACCGACCGTCGCGCAGAACGGTGCGCGCTTCGCTGTCATGTTTCTGGCCGGCGCGCTCCTACATCAGTTTCGGGACTTGATTCCCGCACGATGGTCGCTCGTCGCGGTGAGCGTGGCCGTCGTGTTAGTGGCCACCCTGCTGCCGGACTACCGCTTGGTTGCTGCCATTCCGCTTGCTTACGCCGTCATCGTTTCGGGTGCCCTCATCCACAACGAGCGGTTCAGACTGCGTAACGATCTTTCTTACGGTGTTTATATCTACGCGTGCCCGATCCAGCAGCTGCTTGTCATCTGCGGGCTTGGCATCTTAAACCCGATCGTGTTCACGATTATTGCGGCCGTCGCCACTTTGCCGTTCGCCGCAATGAGCTGGTTTTTGGTCGAGAAGCCTGCGATGGGACTAAAAGCTCGGATCAGGGGGAAAGGGGTCCGCCCCGGCCTTACAACGTCAGTCCCGTAGACGGTTTCGGGTCAAAACCAAACCGCTAGCAGCAGTCTGTCTCGATGTCACCAACATGCGGGGCGGTCGGGCGGGCGAATCCAGTCAGTGGTTTCATTAGGCCCTGGCAACGGCCATTGCCGCCAAAACCACCTGGCCACGCCGGCGACAACGGGCTGCTCTCCGCACGTTGACTCATCCCGAGATAGCCTGCGGGTATCAGAATGTCGATGTACAATCAGCTTGTGCCCCTGCTGATTACGGTTCCAGTGTATGGCCAGCATGAGTATACGTATGCTCTCGTGCACGACTTGGAGCGTGAGGGGGCCGACTATCTTATCGTTGACAACAGAGGAGACTATTCCGCGGTCAGCAAAGAACGGGTTCTGAAACCCGGAGAGAACCTCGGCTGGGCGGGGGGCAGCGATCTCGGGTTCCGAATCGCGTTCTCGGAGGGCTACTCCCACGCGATGACGCTCAACAACGACACCCGCATTTCGAGGGGATTCGTCGACGCTCTGATCGACCCGCGCCTACCCGCCGACGTCGGAATCGTCGGCCCGGCAATCGATCATGGATTCCCATCTGCGGAAGCTGACGAGAAACCGGACGCAGCAGACTACGCTCCCCAACCGCGATATCGGGCAGTGCCGGCCGTAGAGGGGACGGCGCTTGTGCTGTCGCGCGAATGCTGGCAGACCATCGGCGGACTGGACTTACAGTCCTTTCGGCGATACGGATGGGGGATCGACCTCGACCTGGCGTTGCGTGCCCGGAAAGCGGGGTACGGCTTGTATATAACCGAGATGGCCTATCTCAACCACTTCGGACACAAGACCGCCAATGCCCACTTCGGCAGACGGCGTTACGAGTGGCAAGCCAACTTTGAAAAGGTGCGTGGCTTACGGAAACTGCATGGTCGTAAGTGGCGTAAGCAATTCCCGCGGGGGTCGTGGGTGCAGCCGATGTTCGGCAAAGCGGATGCGAGCAAGACCTATGCGGCGTACCAGTTTGCGGAGCGATCACACTCAGCTGTCGAGCCGGTTGTCCCTGGCTGCTGAGTTTCAATGATCAACGTGCGCCGGCTGGTGAGACTCTTAGACGCCTTGCCCCCGGAAGCGTAAAAGTGTGTAGCACGCTGCCGTGCCGCAGCTAATCGTCTGGTATAGCCTAGGTTTCGACGTTGAGGGTACGACCTTCCGGGGGGTCACGATGACTGGCCGTAACTTCCGATGGCTGGCTTTCGCGCTGTTAGCCAGTGGCGGTGCAGGTCTATTGTCACTTACTTCGATCATGAATTCGGCCTTTGCGTATGGGGCGCCGGTCGATACCGACCCGGTGGTGCCGTTTGAAGTGATGGGCGGCAGCGGCTTGCCGACACCTTCGACGGAGCTCATCGATGAATTGCAATCGCTCTACTTCCCTTCGACAGCACTTTTCCCGGGGCAGCCGACGTTCCCGGATGTCGACCCCAACGCGTTAACGACACCCGAGCAGTTCTATCCGATCACTGGCGTTAACCAATTGCCTCTCGATACCTCGGTGGCCGAGGGACTGACGGTCTTGAATGAGACGATCGCTCCGAGCCTCAGCGCCGGCGACCCGGTCGACATTTTCGGCGCCTCGCAAAGCGCCGTTATCGCCTCACTGGAAATGGAGCAGCTTGAGGCAACGGATCCGTTGGCTCCAGCATCTTTCGTGCTGATTGGTGATTTGATGAATCCCAACGGTGGAATCTTCGAGCGCTTCGACGGCCTGACTCTCCCGAGCCTGGGGCTCGACTTCTACGGCGCGACGCCAGCCGATGACTTCCCGACCACCATTTACACGCTCGAATATGACGGCTACGCCGACTTCCCGCGGTACCCGCTAGATATCTTGTCTGACTTGAACGCTGTTGAGGGTATTAATGTTGTCCACGGCCAGTATCTCGACCTGACGCCGGCAGAGGTTGCGACGGCGATCCAGCTGCCCACCTCGGGAGCCACCGACACCACCTACTACCTGATCCCTGTCAACGACTTGCCGCTGCTGGACCCGGTCCGTGGCATTCCGCTCATCGGCAACCCATTGGCCGACCTGTTGCAGCCCGACTTGACGTACCTGGTGAACCTGGGCTACGGCGACCCGCTATATGGCTATTCGACCGATGCGGCGAATGTGGCGACGCCGTTCGGCTTGTTCCCAAGCCTCAGTGATATCGAGATGATGCCCGGTCTTCTGGTCAGTGGGGCCGAGCAGGGCATCGAAAACTTCATCGGCGATTTCACCGGCAGTGGGCCGAACCCCGTGGACCTTTCTCTTAACTCTCTGACCTCACTAATGGATTCGTCGTCGGGAACAACGAGCGCGTTGCCCGACCTCTCGACCGCACTGGCGAACTTCGCCAGTGACCCCGCACTGCTGCTCACCGGGTTCTCGAACACGCTCTCGAGTGATCTCTCAACCGCGTATGGCACCTTGCTGCCGACCGCAGATATCGCGAATGCCCTTTTGACCACCCTGCCGGCATACGATGCCAGCCTTTTCCTGGACAACCTCTCCGACCCGATCAACGCCATCGGCTTGCCAGTCGCGGCCGACTTGGGGCTCGGCATATTGCTAGCCAATATGGAAACCGACGTCGTCGCCACAGCGGCCGAGACGATCCTGAGTTCCGTCAGCCCGTAGCCTTGATAGCGGAGCATCTCTCACTGCTTCGTCTTAGATAGCGAGTGCCATGGTTAAACGGTTACCGGTCGTCGCGGCCATACCGAACTTCAATATGGCCGAGAATCTTCGTAACTTGATCCCACAAGTCTTGGCGCAGCGCTACGACGGCGTTTTCGTACTCGACGACGCCTCCACCGACCACAGCGTGGATGTGGTTGGTGAGTATGGCGGCGATGTAAAAGTGGTGCGGAGCCCCGAGAACCGGGGTGCCGGTGCTAACCGTAATCAAATAATCGATCAAGTCGGCGACGAGGCAATTATTCACTTCATCGACGCCGACATGGACTTGAAAACGGCTGAAACACCCGCTGTCGCAAGGCAAGTCATTGATCGATATGCAGACCGCGGAGTCGGCGTGGTCGGCGGGCTGGTCACCCGCTTAGACGGTGGTCAGGAGTACTGTAATTACGGTGCTGTGTTCTCGCTCTGGGGGAATTTCACGTCAAACGGTCCGCGGTTGATCGACCGCCTCAGGGACAAGCCACGGCTGGCCCGCGCTGTGCATCGGGCGGCCGCTCCGACTATGACTGGCTGGCCCAACGTACTCGAGCCTCCCGCGCCGGCGCCGGCTTATTGGGTTCACGAAGGCAATATGCTGGTCCTCGCCGGCACATTCCGATCGGTTGGCGGCTACGACTCGAAATTGCGGCATCACGAGGTTCAAGACTTGGCGATACGGTTGGAAAAGCGGGGCATTAAGACGCAGTTCGATCCAAGCATCCAAGTCGTTCACCAACACATCGATGTCAGAGGGAAGAACCGAAGCAAGTGGGCGCACGAAGCGACGCAGTATCTGATACGCAAGCACGGGTTGTATCGTTTCCTGACCGACCGTTAGCACCTCACTCGCCAGCACCGAGCGCGGAGCAACGGTCCGGCGGAAACCCGTGCTTGTCCCGTGCGAATGCAATAACATCCGGCCAGTGAGTCACCCGGAACAGCTCGGCTTCTTCGCGGCCGTCGTCGACGCAAACCGCTCCCTCGTAGCTGGTGCGAAGGTTTTGGAGATCGGTTCCTGCGACGTAAACGGAAGCATCCGCGGACTATTCGGGACTGCTGCCAGCTACGTCGGTGTGGACCTCAGCGAAGGGCCAGGCGTCGACTTGGTGGCATTTGGTCACGAGGTCGACCATCCTGACGGCAGCTACGACATCACCATCTCGGGTGAATGCTTTGAGCACGACCCGCACTGGCGCGAGACGTTTGAGAACATGGCCCGTATGACGCGGCCGGGCGGGCTGTTGGCCTTCAGTTGCGCTTCTCTTGGGCGCCCCGAGCACGGAACATCGCGCACGGACCGGGCTGACTCTCCGGGCACCCAGTCACGAGGGTTGGATTACTACCGCAACTTGACTGCCGCTGACTTTGAGCCGGTGCCGTTGGCTTCGATGTTCAGCCGGTGGCGGTTCTGGTATCTGCCGACGCACTTCGATCTTTACTTTGTCGGCGTGAAGATCGGCGACGATAGTGTTCAATTTCCCAACGATGAAGTGATTCATAAGCTGCGGTCACTGATGCCGTTGTCGGATCGTTTGACCAGGATTCCAATGCGAGCCCTGGCCCACAGTGTGTCCCATGACCGCTACCAATCGATAATTTTGCCCTTCTGGAAAGCGCTGACACATCTACCGGGCTAGTACCGTTAGGAAACAGCGTCACGCTGTGCACGCATCGTTGGTTGCGGAACGTCCGGATGTAGTCGCCCGTGACGATCCGCTACTGACAGGGTTGCGCCGCCGTCTAGGCTCGACAGGTATTCGCCCGGGCGTTGGGTTTACGAGTTAGTGTCGCCTAATGCGGCCGACGGTTACGCAGACATCGTTGAATCAGAACGAGCGGAACCACTTCCAGTTACGGTTGTCTTCTGTCACCTTCTGGAGTGCCACCATCGACGGATACTTTCCAAGCCCGTAGAAGTAGTCGTATAGCCAGCGTGGAAACAGCAACTCCGCAAACGGCTTGCCAAGTCTCCAGAGCACATTCACTACTCTCGTGACCGGGCCGGCGGCGCCTGCGACGATCCGGTAGCAGGGGTACTTCGCGAAGTACGATATGGCCTTCGACACGCTGATCCAGTTTGCATCATCGATGATGATGTATCCCCCCACCTTGACCAGCCTGTTGGCGTAGTACATGTCGATCAGCGTTTGGTCGAAGGTGTGCCAGCCGTCAATGAACGCCAGATCGAATTCGGCGCCCTCCTTCAGCAGTTGGGGTAGGGCGATCTCCGATGGTTCTTCACGAAGTTCGTAGAAGTCGATGCCTGCGCGGTCGAGGTTGGTCACCCCAACCCCGCTCCAGGCGGTGCTTTCGTCCGGGTCGACGATCACGTGATGCGCACCTGGGCGTCCAGCAAGTGCGCTCGCGATATGAAGAGACGACAAGCCGTAGGCGCAGCCGACCTCGAGCGTTCGTATGACGTTCGGACGGCCGGCGATAAACTCTGTTAGGAAACTACCTTCGGCGACATCGATGCCGTGTTTGTGAATCGGATACGTTTTCCCGTCTTCGGCAGTGACAGTTCGTTCCCGGCGGATTTCGTCAATTAGCGCTTGTGCCTGCATGACTCACTCTCTAGGTTTCGGGCTTACTCTGGAAGCCGTATTGGCGCGGTCAGTTCGCCGCTTGAATGTTTGGGCCTCAGCCGCTGCCGGTGACCACCAAGCAGACTCCCGCCACACCGATCATGAGTGAGAGGATTCGCCGACGATGAGTCCGCACCCAGCTGTTCAGCTGGTCAATGATCGCCAGCGTTCTCGTCGGCGTCGCAAGATAACTGACGAGCGTAATCTCGCAAACCGCAAGCATTACGACATTGAATACGACGGCGGCACTGATCTGCGTGCCAATTGCGCCTCCCATGGCCAGGATGGCGGTGAGCGCGACGAGGTATTCGAGGGGTGCGGGACCTGTTCCGATGCCGGCCGCAAGCGCCACCCACAAAGACTCCCCTCCTAGCACGCGCCGCGCGCGGCCCAGCAGTTGCGAGATTCCGGGCGGCGTGCTCGGCTGCAGCAACAATGCCGACGGATCGCCACCTACCGACACGGGCACCCGAAGCCGCTGTCGCGCCGGCAAGCCCGCTGTAGTCAGCGCGGCGAGAAGTAGTGCCAGCACACCAAAGGCGATCTGGGCGTGCCGGACTACGGGAGTTGCAGCAAGAGAGCTCAAGTTCTGCAGAAGCGTTGGCGCGAAGTCACGCATCATCGTCAGCACCACTACGGCGGCGGTAACGCCTACCAACATGGCGCCGAGCCAGTATGCAAGCAGGTTAAGAATGGGTCGTGGTCGGGAGATCAGAAGCAGGGTGACGCCGAGACGCACCGGATCGGTCGCCATCATCAGCGCTAGCACGAGCACGGTGCCCATCAGGAAGCCCCCCTCCGGCCGGCGGTCTCTTCCAGAAGATCAGCAGCGGTGGCCACGCTTGCCTCGGGTTTGGTCATCCGGGTGGCAATTTCGCGGGCCCTGCCGACATATTCTGGCGTGAGGATGGTAAGCAGGTCGCAGGCCAGTGATTCCTGTGTGGTGGCCGAGAAGCGCCGGGCAGAACCGACTTTCAGTCTTCTAACCTGAGCTGCCCAGATCGGCTGGTCTGCGGTGACCCACAGAATCAGTGTCGGGACGCCCGCTCGCATGCCGGCGGCCGTGGTTCCTGCACCGCCGTGGTGAACGACTGCGCGGCAGGACGGGAGGACGGCCGCGTGGTTGACGGCACGGACCAGCTTGACGTGGCCACGATCTGGGATGCCGGTGCCATCGTTTGCGCTGGTGCAGATCAAGGCGCGCTCGCCCAGTCGCGAGCAGGCACCGCTGATCATCGCAACCGTCTCGGCCAGTGCGTGCACCGGCATGCTGCCGAAGCCGAAGTAAATCGGCGGCGTTCCGGCGGCAATCCACGAAGCGACCTCGTCGTCGGCATCCGTTGGCAGCTCCATCGTGAGCGCACCGACGAAGGGCCGCAGGCCAGCGCATTTCGCCCAGTCGTCTGCCAGCCCGGGAAAGCAGAGTTCGTCATAGGCCTGAATATCCAGCGATTCGCGCTCGGTGATCCGTCGCGTCGACGGTGTGGTGATGGGCGGCAAGCCCAGTTCGCGGCGTTGGGCGTCCTCGGCAGCCTTCGTCATGCGCCAATGCAGCCACCAGAGCGCTGAAACGGCGGAGCGGGTCACCGGGGGTGGCACCATCGGGAGTAGCCGGCCGTTAACCCGCACCGGGAAGCTGTGCAGCGCCGCCAACGGAATCCCATAGAACTCCGCGACGTTCACAGCCAGTCCCTGCTGGATCATTCCCGTCAGCAGCAGATCGGCGCCGTCCGCCAGCGACGCCAGCGTCGTGCCCATGTCCGCCCAGACCTGGCTGAGGTAGTCCTTACCCACGCGCACCACTTTGATCGGAGTCGTGATGTTCCAGAAGTTGTGCACGAAGTCCTCCTCGTGCATCGCCTGCGCATCCGGCCCGTAGCAGACCGGAGTAAGCCCAGCCGACTCGACGAAGCCGAGCATGTCGGGCGGAACGGCAGCGCACACTTCGTGACCTCGGCGCTGCAGCTCGAGACCGACTGCGGCGCAGGGCTCCACATCGCCGCGAGTTCCGTGTACTGCCAGGGCGAATTTCATAAGCAGCGCACCGGCATTGCCACCACACGCTGTGGAAGGCTTCGTATCCCGAGAGGGCACGGTTGCGAATAGAAACGCGATCTTACCGACAACGTTTGTCGCATAGAACTTGTGTCACTCATCGTTATTACTCGCGCCAGATTGAACAATCAGCTGACGGTCTGCGCGGGCACATCTAACTTTTGACACACACTCTAAGGGCGACGGGCCCAGGCAGTTCCAGCCTTTACATGAAGGCATTTCATGTTCTCCGACTGGTTGTTCGCCGTTGGCGGGCATCTGGCCGTCGAGTGTGTTTTCCAGGGTGGTCGTGGTGTGCTCCTCTGGCAGGCAATCAGTACGGACCTGCGGTGGAAGCTGGTGCCCAAGGTGTTCGTAGTTTCGCTGAGCGTGTTTACGGTGCCTGTGGTCGGCGCTCGGCGGCAGGGCGACGCGGATCTGCTCACGCCCGCCTAGCGAATTGATTTTCAGGCGGTGGCTCGTCGATCCCGGTATCGACTGAGCATTCAGCGGCGCTTGGTCGGGGAGGGGTTCGTGGCTTTGGCCGGCGACAGGACCGTGCTGCTGGACAACGCTCGACGGCAGGTCCAGGCTGAGTTGTTCGCTTGCGCTTGGTGTTTCGCTCTCCGGGCCCTGGGTTGCGGTTGCCGGCGCGGCCCGACGAACTGGTGCATGCCGCTGCGGACGGAACCGCGACGGCCACCAGTTCGCTCGGCCGACCATCGCTGCAATTGCGGGCACCGTAATGGTGCGCACCAGGAACGTGTCAAGCAAGATGCCCATGCCGAGGACGAAACCTGCCTGGACCATCATGCTGATGGTGGCGAACAGCAGTCCGAACATCGAAGCGGCGAAAATCAGACCCGCTGCGGTGATGACTCCGCCGGTCGAACTTACCGTGCGGATGACGCCGAACCGGACGCCATGCGGCGACTCGTCACGGATCCTGGAGATGAGCAGCAGGTTGTAGTCGGCACCCACCGCCACAAGGATGATGAAAGTCAGCCCTGGCACACTCCAGTGCAGTTCTTGACCGAAGATGAATTGAAAAGTGATGACGCCGATGCCCAGCGCCGACAAGTACGAAATTACCACGGACAGGATCAAATACAACGGCGCAACAACCGCCCGCAGCAGCATGACCAGGATCATGAACACGATGAGGATGGTCGCGATGACGATGAACTCGAAGTCTCGGTTGTAATAGTCGCGCGTGTCCCGAAGTCCGACGGAAATGCCGGCCAGCGATATCTTGGCATCCGCCAGCGTGGTATTCGGTTGGGCCTGATGCGCGGTATCGGTGATCGCATTGACCTGATCCATGGCTGCCACGCTGAACGGATTCAGCTTGGTTTGCACCAGGTATCGTGCCGAGTGGCCGTCGGGGGAGATGAATATGCCGGCGGCTTTCTTGAAGTCGTCTTGGGTCAGAATCTGTGGCGGAATGAAGAATCCGCCCATCGTCGGGGACGATGCGCCGGATTTCATGGCTAGCAAGTATCCGGATGCGTCGCCTAGGCCGGCGCCCATGTGCCTGGTTTGGTCGACGAGTTGCTGCACACCGGCGGCCAGTTGACGGCTGCCGTCTGCGAGTTGCTCCGCCCCGTGTTGGAGGTTGTCCAGCTTGGCCGGCACGCCGCCGGGATCGCTGCCCGCCAGTGACCGCATGCTGTTGGTGGCGGTGCTGAGTGCTTGTCGCAAGCCTCGCGCTGTCGACTCCAGGGAGTCGGTGCCCTGCGTCGCTTGCAGCTGCTTGGCCAGATCCGACAGGTTGTTCAAGGCCCCGCTGTTGCGAACGTCGGCGAGGCGCTGCAACTGGTTGCGAGACGTGACGCAATCCGGATTCATCGAGCAAACGGGGGTGGCGTTGAGCGCGGTGAGAATGGGACCGGCAAAGCTGGCGGTGTCGTTGACGTCTGCGATGTTCACGCCAAGGGACTGACCGAGATTATGCATCTCGGTGACCATTTTGGCGGCTTTGTCGATGTCGTCGAAGGTCTTTCCTTCGCCGAGGCTCTGCACGAAAGTAAGTGCATCGACTAAGCCACGGGTGCCGGCCACTGCTTGGCCGACTTGGTCTCGTACCTGGCCGAGGGCATCGGCCAGTTGGTCGGCGCCGTGGGTCAGTTTGTCGAGGTCCTCGTTGCGTTGGTGGATCTGTTGCGATGCGTCGTTGAGCTTGTTGCCCACCTCGCCCGCTTGCCAGGCCAACCTGGCCTGTTCCAGCGACTGGCCCATCGGTCGGGTAATGCCGCGAACCATCGCGACGCCGGGCAGCTGACTTACCCGCGCAGCCATCTGCTCAAGGTCGGCAAGAGCTTTCGGGTTGCGGAGGTCATGCGGCGAGTGAACGAAAAGGTATGCCGGAATGATCGAGTCCAAAGGGAAGTGGCGGCTCATCGTGTTGTACCCGGCGGCGCTCTCGACCGAATCCGGCAGCGTCTTGCGATCGTCGTAGTTGTAGCGCGCGAAGCCCTCGCAACTCGCCAGAATCGCGAGCACTACCAAACTGGCGACCAAATGGACTTTGGGCCGGCGCACGATGCGTATGCCCGAGCGCCGCCAGAAACGAGTGGTGAGTTCGCGCCTCGGCTTGATCCAGCCTCGTCGCCCGATGAGCACCAGGATTGCCGGCAGGATGGTGACCGCTGCCACGAACGCCACAAAGATCGCGATTGCCAATGCCGGGCCGACCGTGGAAAACACCGGCAGCCGGGTGAAGATCATCGCGAAGAACGTGACCGCCACCGTGGCCGCCGATGCGGCGATCACCTTGCCGATGGACGCCAACGCCCGCTTAACCGCTTCGTCCGAGCTCACACGCATGCGGACGTAGTCGTGGTAGCGGCTGATGAGGAAGACGGCGTAATCCGTTCCGGCGCCGAATATTATCGCGCTCATGAAGACTATGGTCTGACTGGAGATACCCAGGCCCAGCTCGGCAGCGCCCGCCAACACACCCTGCGCAGTCGCCAGGGATATGCCGATCGTGACCAACGGCACCAGCATGGTGATGAGATTTCGATACACGACCAGCAGGATGAGAAGCACCAAGACCGTGGTCCCGATCTCGATGACATGCAGGTCCCGCTCGCTGATGGCGATCAGGTCCGCGGCGGTCGCCGCGGGTCCGGCCATGTTGGCGGTCAGGGTGGATCCCGCGACAGTCTTCTTGACCAGGCCGGTGACATTTATGTATGACATCCGGCCTTGAGGTGAACCCGCGTCACCGGTGAGGCTGACGGGCAAGTACCAGGCCTTCTTGTCCTTTGCGGTGAATACCTCCCGCAGTTCTTTCGTCGTCAGGAAGTCCTGCAGGTCCACCACGTCCTGCGTGTCCCGATGCAGCTTGCCGACCAGGGCGCGGTAGGTGCTCTCGTCGCCGGGGCTCAGCCCCTTCTCGTCGCTGAGGACGATCAAAACGATGTTGCCGGAGCCTTTGTCGTGAAACGCGTCGACGATTTCGCGGGTGGTGACCATCACCGGGGCGTCGTCGGGCAGCATCGCCGGTTGCTTCTGTGCTGCGACCACGGCAAGCGGCGGCACAGCCAGCGTCAGCACAGCCGCCAGCGCGATCCAGAAACCGATGACCACCAGCGGCCGACGCACCACTAGATTCCCCAGCCGTTGGTAGATGTTCCCGGCTGCGGCCAGTGCCTGCGTGTTAGGTATCCGAATCTTCATCTACGAACTTCCGGCCCCGGAATGCTCCTAACCTTGTCGATCGGTGGTGATCTCAAGCGACGACGGCATCACGAATGACTCTCACCGCCTCCCGGCCCTGGGCAATGCGCAGATACACAGAACGCAGGGTCGCTATGTAGCGGCTGACTGATTCGCGGGCGATCGGATTGTTGGGGAACATCACGATCGCGTGAGCCTCGTCCTCAAAACGATTGACCCGTATATCGAATTGAGCCGGAATCCCACCGTCGTGGTAGATCCTGGCGTTCGACCCATCCAGGTGCGAGTTGACCAGAGCGGACAGCGGAGGAATGCCCGCGTCCAAGAAGAACAGCAACGGCACGCGTCCCTGCGGCCTTCTCAACCAGGGCGCCAATTCGAGCACTCGGCCCCAGGGCACGCTGGCCAAGTCTTTGCCGGCGTCGAACGATGCCTGAGCGGCGCGGGCCATATCGCCGAAGCTCGTCGTGACCGGGACGGTGATTGGCGCGAAGCCGGTGTACCAACCGTTTGTCACGAAGTCCGCCGGGCTGCTACGGGTGTCCGTGGCTGTCATCGCGTAATAGGTTTGCGCTCCAGTCAACTCGTGCTCGGCGATAGCGGCGCAGGCGAAGACGCCGCCGCTGAAGCGCGCACCTGCCGCTAGACAGGCGGACTCGAATGCGGCGGTCTGCCGCTCATCTAACAGGGTCGCGCTCATGAGGTCGGTGGGGGCCGATTCACCGAGTGGCAGTCTGCATTCTGGCAAGGTTCCGTTGTTGCTCTCCAGGAATTCGAGCCATGCGCGGACTTGCGGTGACTCCAGGGTGAGCGCCGACAGTTTCTCGTGCTGCCGGCCGCAGAAATCGAGATAGCTTCCCGGAGTCGGCAGCCGAAGTGGCGCCCCGCCTCGCGCCAGCGCCGCGTACATCATGTGGATTTCGGTGAACATCATCCCGATGAACATCGCGTCAATGTAGAGGTGATCGACGATTACGCACAAGGTGAAGTGGTCGTCGTGCTGAATGAGCATGAAGCGAAAGCAGTCCCAGTCCAGCGGGTTGGGGGTGGCCAGGACCTTGCGTTGCCATTCCTCCGCCGTCATCTGACCGTGCCTGGTCGGCACGAACTCGATGTCGTTCGGGTTGGGGATGGTGCGCCGGACGAAGTGGTCGGCGTCGGTGTACTCGAACCAGCTGCGATAGGTGTCGTGACGGCGCAGATGTGCGTTGATGACGTAGGTCATGGTGCGGACGTCGCACCGACCGGGTATTTCCCATGTGGCGATGCACAACCGCGCCATGTCGAGGCCTTGGTCTGCGTACCTGCAATAGGTGCGAAGATGTTCGCTTTGCATGTGGCTGGCCGGCACATCACTGACCGGCGCCTGCCTGGCTTTTTCCAGCGCTGCAGCCGACGGGTCCCAGGTCACCACCGAGCCTTCATCGGGTACCCACTCGCAAATCGAGCCGATGGCCACTTTCCCCAATGCAAGCACTTTGTTCCTCCGTTCAAACTATTGGTGCAGTAGGCATTTGGACGCGCCGACCCGGCATCACGACGGTGCCGGGGCGCCTTCTTGGGGTGCCAGCCTTTCGCGTATCAGCTCGGCCAACCCCCGCACGGTGGTGATGTCGGTGGACGTTATGCGTATGCCGGTCTCGGTCTCGATGCGGGTACGCAGCTCGAGGTTGCCCAGCGAATCAACGCCGTACTCCGATAGCGAACGGTCGGGATCAACGCTGCGGCGCAGGATCCGGCTGATCTGGTCGGAGATCATCCGCCGAAGCAGGCCCCCCCACTCGTCGGGCGGCAACGCTTTGAGCTCGGTGAGGAATTCGCTTGCACCCCTTGGGCTTTGCCCCGACGCCCGAAAAGCCTCGGCGAACCGGCTGCGCTGTGCGAAGGAAGTCAACCACGGTGTTCCCGTCGTTGGCGCGTATCCACTGTAGGCGCGGTCGTGACTAAGTAGTGCCTGGAATGCGTAGGCGCCTTCGTCCGGTGAGATCGCGGCATCGGAGCTTTCGGCCAGCGCGGTGGCTCGACCGATCTCTGCCCAGGCTCCCCAGGCAATCGCAGTGGCCGGAAGACCCCGGGCGCGCCGCCAGTGGGTGAACCCATCCAGCCAGCTGTTGGCTGCCGCGTAGGCGGCCTGCCCGGGTGAGCCGACCAGTGCGGCGGCCGAGGAAAACGAGCAGAACCAATCCAGCGGCTGGTTTGCCGTCGCGCTGTGCAGATTCCAGGCACCGTAAACCTTTGGCGCCCAGTCACGCTCGATGAGCTCGACGGTGACGTTGGTTAGCGTCGCGTCCTCCACCACCGCCGCTGCGTGCAGCACCCCGCGCACCGGAAGTCCGGTGGCGGTCGCAACCTTTACCAACCGGTCGGCCGTGGCGGGTTCGGCGATGTCGCCGCAATCCACCGCGATGTCGGCACCAACGGCCCGGATCAGCTCGACGGTCTCGAGCGCCTTGAGTGTCGGCTGTGAACGTGAGGTCAGCACGATGCGTCCGCAGCCGGCCGCGGCCATCTTCTCGGCGAGGAATAAGCCCAGTCCGCCCAGGCCTCCGGTAATGATGTAGGCGCCGTCGCCCCGGAAGATCCGAGCCTGCTCGGGAGGCACCACCGCCCGGGTGCTGCCGGTGTGCGGTATGTCGAGCACCAGCTTGCCGCTGTGCCGGGCGCCGCCCATCACCCGAATGGCGGTAGCGGCGTCGGCCAACGGATAGTGCGTGCTTTGCGGTAGCGGCAGCGTACCGTCTGCGGTGAGCCGGTAGACGGTGTCCAGCAGGTTGCGGACCTTTTCGGGATGGCTGACGGACATCAGACCCAGGTCGACGGCGTAGAACGCGAGGTTGCGGCGGAACGGGAAGAGGCCCAGACGGCTGTCACCGTAGATGTCGCGTTTGCCGATCTCGATGAAGCGCCCGCCGAAGGCCAGCAGTTCCAGGCCCGCGCGCTGTGCAGCGCCGGTGACGGAGTTGAGGACGATATCCACGCCGTAACCGTCGGTGTCGCTGCGGACCTGTTCGGCGAACTGGATGCTGCGCGAGTCGTAGACATGCTCGATGCCCATGTCACGCAACAGTTCCCGGCGTTCCTCATTGCCGGCGGTCGCGAAGATCTCCGCCCCGGCGTTGCGGGCCATGGCGATCGCGGCCTGGCCCACCCCGCCCGTCGCCGAGTGGATCAGCACCCGGTCACCCTGACCGATCCTGGCCAGATCATGCAGCCCGTACCAGGCGGTGGCGTGCGCGGTGGTGATCGCAGCAGCCTGCTCGTCGGTCAGGGCGCGTGGCAGCGTAACCGCAAGGTGCGCATCGCTGTTGACAAACGTGGCCCAGCAGCCGTTGGGCGATATGCCACCGACGTGGTCTCCGACCCGGTGTGTGCTGACGCCGGGCCCGATTGCGGTGATCACACCGGCGAAGTCGGTGCCCGTCTGCGGCAGGCGGCCCTCGAAGCTGGGGTAGCGCCCGAAGGCGACCAGCACGTCGGCGAAATTGATGCTCGACGCGCTCACTGCGACTTCGATCTCTCCTGGCCCCGGCGGAATGCGTTCGAAGGCCGCTAGTTCCATCGATTCCAGGTCACCGGGTGTGCGGATCTGCAAGCGCATCCCGTCGTGCTCGGGATGCACGATGGCGGTGCGCCTCTCTTCGGGCCGTAATGGGGTATTGAACAACCGGGCGGTGTACCACTGGCCGTTGCGCCACGCGGTCTCGTCCTCGTCCGACCCGCCCACCAGCTGGTGTGCGAGTTGCTCGGCGTCGGTGTTGCCGTCGAGGTCGATCTGGGTGGTGCGCAGGTGCGGATGTTCGGAGCCGATCACCCGGATCAAGCCGCGCAGGCCCGCCTGCTCGAGATCGGGCCGGTCGGCGGCCACCACCGCCTGCGTGCTGCGGGTGACGACGTAGAAACGAGGTGGCTCGCCCGGGGTATCCGGCAACTCGCGCGCGATGCGCACCAGATGATGGACATGCTCTCGCCCGCGCGAAGCGACTTGCTCATCCGGATTGCCGTTCTTGGGTCCGGTCAAGACCACCACACCACTGAACTCGCGGGTGGCAAGGTGAGCGGCAAGCAGTTCGGCATTGGCGGCGTGGTCGGAATGCTGCGGCCAAGCCATCGTTGTCGGTTGTGCACCAAGCAGTTTCAGCGCATCGGTCAACTTGGTTGCCACTACGTCGGCGGTGTCCGAGGTGCTGATCAGCAGCCACGCCCCGGGTTCGGTATCGGCGGCCTCAGGCAACGTGCGTTGCTGCCATTCGATGGTCAGCAGCCGCTCACCAAGGACACGGTCGCGGTTTGCGGCCTCAGACATGGCGCTGCCCAGCCTCAGTCCGGACACCGTCAACAGCACGGCGCCGTTCTCGTCCAAGACATCGAGATCGGCCTCGACCCCGCTTGCATCGACCGTGGCCACCCGCGTGTAGCAGTAACGAGCATTGCGCGTGCCGTCGTAGGCGCGCAGCACGCGCACACCCAGAGGCAACAACAGGCCGCCGCCAGCGGCGTTTTGGACGTCGGGATGGACGGCGACGGACTGGAAGCAGGCGTCGAGCAGCGCCGGGTGCACGCCATAGGCGTCGTGCTGTGAGCGGATCGACCGGGGCAGGGCTACCTCGGCCAGCACGGTGGAAACCGCCTCTTCACCGGTGCGAGTTGACGCCAATCCGGTGAAAGCCGGGCCGTAACGAATACCGCGGTCATCGAACCACCGCCGCATCTCGGCCCCCTCGATGAGGCGCGGATGCGCCGCGATCAGCGCGGCTACGTCGTGCGCCGCTGGCCGTTCCCATGTGTCCACCGCGAGTAGCACCGCACTGGCTCTCCGCTCATGCTCGCCGTCCCCGTCGGTCTGGGCCACGAAATTGACGACACCCGGCGAGGCGACCGTGGCGACGGCGTCGACGGGGGTTTTCTCGTCGAGCAGCAGCATCTGCTCGAAGCGGACGTCGCGGACCTCCGATGCCTCGCCGAGCACAGTGCGAGCCGCCGCGAGCGCCATCTCGCAGTAGGCAGCTCCGGGAAGAGCCGCCACGTTGTGCACTTGATGGTCACCGAGCCACGGCAGAGCGTCGGTACCTACCTCGCCCTCCCACGCATGGCGTTCGGGCTCCTCGTGCAAACGAACATGCGAACCCAACAGCGGATGCACCGAAATCGTGCAGCCGCCGTGCGTCGGAGACTCGTGACCGTCGCGGCTCAACAACAGCGGGCGGTGAGTCCAGGTCGGCAGCGGCGCGTCGACCAGGTGCCCGCTCGGGTAGAGCACTGCGAAATCGACTGTGGCGCCGGCGCAATACAGATCTGCCAACAACTCGAGCATCCCGTGCGGCAGGTGCTGCGCGCGACGCATCGCGGCCAGTGCAGCTACCGGCACGTCGACACTGTGGGCGGTCTGCTCGACGGCGTGAGTGAGCAGCGGGTGTGGCGCCAGCTCCGCGAAGGTCCGGTAGCCGTCCTCCATCGCTGCCTGCACCGCCGCGGCAAACCGCACCGTGTGCCGCAAGTTGTCCGCCCAGTAGTCGGCATCGCACACCGGTGGCTCCCGCGGGTCGAACAACGTCGCCGAATAGTAAGGAACCTCAGGAGTCATCGGACGCAGGTCGGCCAATGCGTCAATCAGGTCGTCGAGGATCGGATCGACTTGCGGTGAGTGCGACGCCACGTCGACAGCCACTTCCCGAGACATCACATCACGCTCTTCCCATGCGGCCACCAGCTCGCGAACCGTCTCGGTGGCGCCACCGATCACCGTGGACTGTGGCGAGGCCACCACTGCCACCACGACGTCGTTGACGCCGCGCGCCATTAGCTCTGAAAGCACTTGCTGGGCAGGCAATTCCACCGAGGCCATGGCTCCGGAGCCGGCAATGGTCGACATCAGCCGCGACCGCCGGCAGATGACCCGGGCACCGTCTGCCAGCGAGAGCGCTCCGGCCACGACGGCGGCGGCCGACTCACCCAGGGAATGCCCGACGACCGCACCGGGAAGCACCCCATGGGCCTTCATGGTCGCTGCCAGCGCGACCTGCACGGCGAACAGGGTCGGCTGCACCCGGTCGATGCCGGTCACCGTCTCCAGCGCAGACATCGACTCGGTCACCGAAAAGCCTGCTTCGCTTGCGATCAGCGGCTCCACCTCGGCGACGGTGGCGGCGAACACCGGTTCGGTGGCCAGTAGCTGCGCACCCATCGCGGCCCACTGCGAGCCCTGTCCGGAGAACACCCACACCGGTCCCCGGTCGTCTTGGCCGACCGCGGGCGGGTGGGGTGTGTCACCATCCGCCAACTCCCGCAACGCCTGCACCAACTCGTCGGTGTTGCCAGCGATCACCGCCGTGCGCACCGGCCGGTGGCCACGCCGACGGGCCAGGGTATAGGCCAGATCCGACAGCGCCGTGTCGCCGGCGTGTGCGGTCATCCAGTCGGCGAGTCGGCCAGCGGTCCGGCGTAGTTCCTGCTCGGAGGTCGACGACAGCGGGAACAGCAGCGGTTCGGTGATTGCGGATCCGTTCGCAGCGTCCTGCCGCGTCTGTTGCGGTGCTTCTTCGAGGATCGCGTGGACGTTGGTCCCGGACAACCCGTAGGACGACACCGCAGCTCGTCGCGCGTGGAAACCGTTGGTGGGCCACGGAGTGGTCGTCTGAGGGACGAACAGCCGGGTATCTATGCGGGCGACTTCATCGGGTAGCCGGTTGAAATACAGATTCTTCGGAACCACGCCATGTTGCAGTGCTAAAACCGTCTTGATCAGGCTCAGCGCCCCTGAGGCCGCTTGGGCATGCCCGAAATTTGTCTTCACCGACGCCAGCGCGCACGGACCATGGGTGCCGTAAACGTTGGCGAGGCTGGTGTATTCGATGGGATCACCCACCGGCGTGCCGGGCCCGTGCGCCTCGACCATGCCGACGGTGCGGGCATCTACGCCCGCGGCGGCCAACGCCGTGCGGTAGACCGCGGTTTGGGCCGTGGCCGACGGCGTGGCGATGTTGACCGTGCGGCCATCCTGATTGGCCGAGCTGCCGCGGATCACGGCCAGGATGCGATCGCCGTCGCGTTGGGCGTCGGCCAACCGCTTGAGCAGCACCACCGCGCATCCCTCGGAGGGCACGAAACCGTCCGCCGTGGTGTCGAAGGCATGGCACCGTCCGGTCGGTGAGAGCATCCCCTGGGCCGACCCCGACGAGAACTTGCGGGGGTCCAGTATCACGCTGGCGCCACCGGCCAGGGCGAGATCGCTTTCGCCGTCGTGCAGGTTGCGGCATGCCATATGCACGGCGAGCAGACCCGACGAGCACGCCGAGTCCACCGTCATCGCCGGACCGTGAACGCCCAGGGCGTATGCGATCCGCCCGGACGCCAGGCTGAAGGTGGTGCCGGTGAAACCGTAGGGGCCCTCCACGGAGTGCGCGTCGGCGGCGAGCAGTTGGTAGTCGCCGTGGGTCAGGCCGACAAACACACCCGTCAACGAGTTAGCAATGCTGGCCGGGCTGACACCGGCGTGCTCCATGGCTTCCCACGAGGTCTCCAGCAACAAACGATGCTGCGGATCGATCGCGGTCGCCTCCCGCTCGTTGATCCCGAAGAATTCGGAGTCGAAGCCGCCGACATCCTCGATAAATGCGCCCCAACGCGATACCGACCGCCCGGGCACCCCCGGCTCGGGGTCGTAATACTCGTCGGCATCCCAGCGATCCGGCGGAATTTCGGTAATCAGATCGTCACCTCGTAGTAACGCCTTCCACAGCAGGTCAGGAGAATCGATACCGCCGGGTAACCGGCATGCCATCCCGATGATCGCAATCGAAGTGGTGGGCGTATTACTCTGGGTGAGCAAAACACGAGCCGAATCAGGGTTCGGCGCACTCTGAGGAATCGTCTCAAAGGCGGTCATTTTCCCCTCCTTATAGCAACGGCAGAGTGCGCGGCCCAACTGCCTGGGTCAAGCGTGGAGCCCGTCTCGGGTGCTGCGGGATCTTACGCTCACGTCAATTTTGACGCGCGCGTTGGTAGATGCATTTATGCACGTCAGTGGGCCTTATGAGAAGGTATTCGGCATACGATCAAGATCAGGGTCGGTGACCCGGATCGTTACCTATCGTGATGTTGCCGGGAGGCCTCGTCAACTCGAGCGCCCCTTATTTACCCCCGCCTAAGCGAGTTCTCAGCGGGCTATCAGCTATTGTGCTGTTGCGGTGTGTTTTTACGCACTCGCACGTTTTTATGATTGCCTTTTAAGGCACGCTGTTGTATACCTTGCAGCCAGCTGAATTCATTAGACGAAGCTTGAAATTGGGTCCATGTATACATGCTTACTGATTGACACGTCAATCAGTAATTCGTAGCGTGGTCAGGGTGCACACCAGAGTCGCGGAGATGCTGGGGATTGAATTCCCGATTTGTGCGTTTAGTCACTGTCGTGATGTCGTGGCCGCCGCGTCCAATGCGGGCGGGCTCGGCATCCTCGGCGCCGTCGCGCACAGCCCCCAGCGGCTGGAAACCGAGCTGACCTGGATCGAGCAGCAAACCGGCGGCAAGCCGTACGGCGTCGACCTCCTGTTGCCGCCTAGGTATGTCGGCGTCGAGCGGGGCGGGATCGATACAAGCCAGGCGCGGGAGCTGCTGCCGGAGAAACATCGGGCGTTCGTCGACGACCTGCTCGTCCGCTACGGCATCCCGGTGCCCACCGACGAGCAGCGTCGGCCGCCCGGTGAGCTCAACATCTCCCCGAAGGGCTACGAACCGCTGCTCGACGTCGCCTTCGCCCACCGGATCCGGCTGATAGCCAGCGCTTTGGGGCCGCCGCCGCCGGACCTGGTCACCCGTGCCCATGACAACGACGTGTTGGTGGCCGCGCTGGCCGGCACCACGCAGCACGCGCGGCGACACGCCGCGGCGGGTGTCGATCTGATCGTCGCCCAGGGCACCGAGGCCGGCGGCCACACCGGCGATGTGTCGACGATGGTGCTGGTCCCCGAAGTTGTTGATGCGGTCGACCCGGTACCGGTGCTGGCCGCCGGCGGGATCGCCCGCGGCCGCCAGATCGCCGCGGCACTGGCCCTGGGCGCCGAAGGCGTGTGGTGCGGGTCGGTCTGGCTGACCACCGAGGAAGCCGAGACGTTACCCGTCGTAAAAGACAAATTCCTGGCCGCCGCGTCATCGGATACCGTGCGATCGCGATCCTTGACCGGCAAGCCCGCGCGCATGCTGCGCACCGCCTGGACCGACGAGTGGGAGCGGCCCGACAGTCCCGACCCGCTCGGTATGCCACTGCAGAGCGCGCTGATCGGTGACCCGCAAGTGCGCATCAACCGCGCCGCCGACCAGCCCGACTCCAAGGCCCGCGAGCTGGCCACCTACTTCGTCGGCCAGGTCGTAGGTTCGCTGAACAAGGTGCAGCCGACGGCCGCGGTGGTGCTGGAGATGGTCTCCGAATTCATCGATACCGTCGCGCGTCTCGATGAGTTGGTCGATCGTTGAAGGACGACTCCGGCACGCGCAGGCGCCGTGCGGTCAGCAACGAGGACAAGTCTCGGCGGCGTGACGACATTATGGCCGCGGCCAAGAAAGTCTTCGTGCGCCGTGGCTTTCACGCCGCCACGATCGCCGACATCGCCAAAGAGGCGGGGCTGGCTTACGGGTCGATCTACTGGTACTTCGACTCGAAGGACGACTTGTTCCAGGCCTTGATAACCGCCGAGGAGTTGGCCCTCCGCGCCCATGTCGGCGTCGCGCTGGCCGACAGGGGCACCCAATTTGACTACGCCGAAGCAGCATTTCGGGCCACATTGCGAGCGACATTCGAGTTCTTCGAAGCCGACAAAGCCACCGCCAAGCTGCTCTTCCGTGACGCCTACGCGATGGATAGCAGATTCGACAAGCAGTTGGGCGGCGTCTACGAGCGGTTCATCGACGACATCGAAACCAGCATCGTCGCTGCCCAGGAGTGCGGAGAAGTGGTGGCCGCACCGCCGCGCATGGTGGCCTACACACTGGCGGTGGTGATCGGTCACTTGGCGCACCGGCGGCTGACCATCGACGACGGCGTCTCCGCGACGGAAGCCGCCGATTTCGTTGTCGCGCTCATCCTCAACGGCTTGCGACCGCGAAAGAGCGGGACTGATGGTGAGCCCTCTCGGGCGGTCCCCTGCAACGGGGCTGGAATACCGCCTTCTGGGGGAATGCCCCCAGGGCGGCCTCCATCGTCGGTGGACTGACAGGGTGGTCGATCGTTGACTGACGACACACGCGGGCTTCATGCGGTCAGCGACGCGGACCATCTGAGCGCTGAGATCTCGGTTCCCGACGATCACGAACTCATAACGGCTGGTCAGGCCCCTAGTAGCGCTCAGCAAGTTATTATGTGTGGCGAATTGACCCGGGGGCGATGTTCGTG
>NZ_JBAPPI010000560.1:0-6819 GCF_049280035.1 Mycobacterium sp.
GTTATGGGCAGGTGACGTCGATTTCGAAGGGCTTGGTCACCGGTCCTGCCATTGGATTGGACAGGTCTGCACCGCTGGCCGTGCCGGTGATCTTGTAGGACTTGCCGTCCTTGGTGGCCTTGGCGCTGCCGGTGGTCCCACCGACCCCCAACGCCACACCGTTGACATTGCCCAACGCAACAGAAGTCACCCCGGGCGGATTGGCATCGGTCAACACCGCACC
The DNA here is from genome assembly GCF_049280035.1 of Mycobacterium sp. GTDB lineage: Bacteria > Actinomycetota > Actinomycetes > Mycobacteriales > Mycobacteriaceae > Mycobacterium. The sequence continues at coordinate 224 of NZ_JBAPPI010000560.1, forward strand.
GATACCCGTGCCAGCACCGGCGCCGCTGGCGCTGGGCCCACCAATTGCGATGTTGACGCTGCCAGCGGTGGTAGCACAGGCCACCTGACCCTTGACGCTTTGGTCTTGGCCGTCGATGAGCACCTTGGTGTTCGACGCACCCACCGCAGCCACCCCACCGTTGGGTGTGCTGACCGACTTGTTGCTCGAGCAGCCGGCCAACCCCACCGCGAGGATCGCCGCTGCACCGGCCGTGATCATGATTTCGCGCTTCATTGCTAAACCCCTTCTCGTCAGTGCTTTACGCAATGCGCACACTCTGCGACACAGGGCTTACTGGATCCTTAATGCGCCTTCCAGCGGACTTAGCGCGAGGGCCGGTGATGAATTTCGAGTGTGAATTCTTGGTCGCCGATCCGAAGGCGATCACCGTCGCACAGTTCGGCACTGGGATCGATTCGCTGTCCTGCCACCAGGACCCCATTGGCTGATCCCAGATCCGTGATCACCAGCGTCGCGCCGTTGTCGGTAATGACGGCGTGATGGCGGCTGACTTTTACGTCGGACAACACGATGTCGTTATCGGGGCTACGCCCGATCCGGGTGGCCGTGCCGGCCAATGCATATCGTTGCCCGTCGGCGCTGCACAACACCGCCGTGACGGGCCGCCGGATGGTGATGGGGTCGCCTTTGAGGGCGACAGAAGACACGATGGTGTCTTCGGCATGGGCCTGCGCAGCCTTCCGCACATCCACGGGTTCCTGGCGCAGGACTTGCCCATGCAGCTGCCGTAACTTGGGGCCCGGGTCAATACCCAGGTCTTCGGCCAGCCTGGTTTTCAGCCGCGAATACGCGTCGAGCGCATCTGACTGGCGGTCTGCCAGATAATAGGCGGTAATCAGCTGCGCCCATAGCGGCTCGCGGTAGAGATGCCTGCCAATCAGGGTCTCCAGTTCCATGATCACGGCTTCTGGTCGGCCACAAGCGATTTCAGCCTCGGCATGAGTGGTGTGGGCGAGGACCTTTTCCTCATCGAGTGCCGTGGCGAGGGTTTCAACAAACTGGAAGTCGCGCAGGTCCTCCAGGACCGGGCCGCGCCACTGCGCCAGCGCTTCCGACAAGTGCCGGCTGGCCAGCTCAAATTGCGCGGCGGCCGCGGCGTGCACTCCGGCGTCTTTTTCAGTGCGAAAACGCCCGAGGTCGGACTGCTTGTGATCGATAGCCAGTCGGTACCCCGGCGCTGCGTTGGCCAGTAAGTCCCGATCGATGCCCGCGCTACTCATCAGGCGACGCAAATTGGAGATGTAGGCATGCAGGGTGGCTCTCGCACCTGCTGGTGGCCGCTGATCCCAGGCGGCGCCGATCAGCGTGTCGATGTCGATAGGTCGATTGGCGTTGACAACCAGCACCGCCAGCACCGCGCGTTGCTTCGGCGTACCCAGCGGCACCAACGCGCCCCCGACGCTCGTCTGCAACGGACCCAAGACACCGAATTGGACCCGGTCGCCGTCCGTCGCGTCGTCATTCCCGGTGCTTAGCGAAGCCATGGTCAGCAACCCACCGCCGTGGCAATGGCACCCGCAAAGGCGCGTCGCGCCCCCGACCCCTCGCCGATCATGACGTTCCTACGCCTAAACCAGTAAGCCAGCTAAATATCAGCAGCATAGCGCCTAGGATTTGCCCCATGCCGGTGTCGGTAGGCGAACTGTTTGCGGGATTCACGATCCTGCGGGTGCTGGGCGCCGGCGCGATGGGCACGGTGTATTTAGCGGCCCATCCGCGGTTACCGCGCCAAGATGCGCTGAAGGTGCTGTCGGCGGAGTTGACCGCCGACACCCAATACCGGGAGCGGTTTCTGCGTGAGGCCGATTTGGCAGCCAGCTTGTCGCATCCCAACATCTTGGGCATCCATGACCGCGGCGAATACGAAGAGCAGTTCTGGATTTCAATGGACTATGTGGCCGGCACCGATGCGGGTCGGCTTGTGCGCGAGCAGTACTCAACCGGAATGCCCCTCGGTGATGCGCTGGCGATCATCACTGCGGTCGGCTCGGCGTTGGATTATGCGCATCAGCGAGGGCTGCTGCACCGCGATGTCAAGCCGGCCAATATCTTGCTGGACACTGAATCGCAACGAATCTTTTTGGCCGACTTCGGAATCGCTCGGCGCGTCGATGACATATCCGGGCTGACCGAGACGAACATGGCGGTGGGCACGGTGTCCTACGCGGCGCCCGAGCAATTGAAGGGTGAGTCGCTCGACGGGCGTGCCGACCAGTACGCCCTGGCCTGCACCGCATTTCACCTATTGACCGGCGCGCCGCCCTATGTCGATTCCAATCCCGCGGTGGTCATCACCAAACATTGCATGGCCCCAACCCCGTCGCTCGAGCAACGCCGCCCGGAGTTGGCTGGACTGGATCCGGTGCTGGCCAGAGCGATGGCCAAGGCGCCTGCCGACCGGTTCGCCAACTGTCGAGAATTCGCCACAGCATTGCAGCACCATCTCAGCCCGCGGTCCGTGCACTTCCACGCCCCGTTGCCGCACCAACCGCCAACGCAGCCACACGCTGTCAGGCAGCGGACTTCACGTCCCAGAATTGCGCTTGCGGCGCTTGTGGTCATCGCGTTGCTGATCGTCGCTGGTGGTGTCTTCGCGGGCATGAAGTTCTTCGGACACCGCGGTCGCGCAGGTGTGGCAAGCTCGGCTGTTAGCTCGCCGTCGGCCACCACGACAGCCAATGCCCACGCCTTCACCGGCACCTACCGGGCCGACTATGGCCCGGGCACCGATCTCGAAGGCAAACCGGTCGCCGGTGCGCCGGCGATGACTGCCAACTGGGGCGTGCGCTCGACGTGTGGCGCGGGCGGCTGTGTGGCGACGGCGTCATACCTGGGCGGCAGCGGAATCGTGCTGGTGTCGAATTTGGTGTTCGATGAGGTGGGCGGCAATTGGGTTGCCGTGGGCCTCGGCTCAACGCCGTGCAACAACGCGCCGGCCGAAGTATGGGTGGTGTTCACCCTGCAACCACAGCCGGACGGCACTCTGTCAGGCGAAACCACCAGGTCCACCACCAACAGCTGCAGCAGCGGAAAACGACACGTAACCTTCACCCGCACTGGCGATCCCGACGTCGCCAAAATTCCCGACCCGGCCGCCTTACCGCCGCGCGCGGCGTCCCCCGCCGCAGCGCTACACGGCCGCTACCACGAAACGATCACCTACGCGAACGGCAATGCTGCGCCAGGGCAAGACGATCTCACTGTCCGTACGGAGTGTCTTCGCGCCGGCGATCGATGCATGAGCTTATTCCACGCGCCCGACGGTGATGCGCCACTGGTCTTCAGCGGTGGAAAGTGGACCCGCGACGACGAGGGCACCGTGCCGTGCAATCTCGGTGGCACGGCGCATATCAAACTCACCGCGGAATACCCGCTGCCTGACCCGCTGCAAGAGCCGATTCCGGTACTGACCGGGAACGGACAGAATGTCACGACCGAAAGCGCTTGCGCTGGCGGTGGTTTCGAAGACAAGTTCGAGCGCACTGGCGACTAGCCTATGGCGGCCTATCCATTAAGGATCCATTCAGAGCCGCTGTCTAACTTGATGGCCATGAAAATAGCCCAAACCTTGAGGCGGGTCATTGGCCTAGCACTACTGTCGGGCGGCGTCGCGGCGGCCGGTTTGGGGCTCGCCGCAGATACTGCTCAGGCCCAGCCCGGCGACAATTTCTCGCAACCCCACCAATGGTGTCCAGGACAACCCTTGCCGGCGAACGACGTCCATTGGGACACGAATATCTGCCACACCTGGTACTGGGTCCCGGTCGGCGGGATGGGTAATGTCGGCCAGTTTGTGTGGGATGGTGAAAACCCACCGCCTCATGGTCCGCCCCCCTGCTACGGAGCGCCCATCTGCTTGCCCGGTCTGTAGCTCGGCCGCGGGGCAAGTGAGATTACTTGGCCAGCCCGTGGCGGGTGCGGTCTTCGCGAGTCGGAACACCGTTACGGCCAGTCACGTCCTGGGCATACAGACCGGTCGCATAGGCGACACCACCGCCGTTGATGCCGAGCTCAGCCCGGTCGATGTGATCTAACGTGTCGGTGCTCTTGTGGTAGTTGGGGTCGAACGGCTGGTCGGCGGCACCGCCCCATAGTTTCGCCTGCTCCGCGGTCTTCTTGTTCTCGGCGCCGGAGAACAAGCCGCCCGACGGGATACCCGCTAACGAGAAGCCGTCGTAATCGGACCGGCCGTCGAACGACGTGTCCTGCGCCGTCTTGCCGGCCGAGTTCAGGTAGGCGACCAGCGACCGCTCGATCCCGGCCGAGCCCTCGGGCACCACCGGATTACCCCGTTGGTCGAGCGGCAACGACTGGTCTCCGTCGTAGGTGAAGTAGCCCGGATTCGGCGACGCGAGCATGTCGAAGTTCAAATACAGCGCAATGTCCTTGAGCGCGTTGACATCTAATGACTCGACGTACTTCCGCGACCCGATCAGCCCGAGTTCTTCTGCGCCCCAGAAGCCGAAGCGCACCGCATTGTGGATCTCCGGTGAGCTGCCCAACTGCAGCGCGGTCTCCAGGATCGCGGCCACCCCGGACCCGTTGTCGTTGATGCCCGGCCCCTCGGGAACGCTGTCGAGGTGCGCACCGGCCATCACCACGTCGCTGGTCAAGCCGGTCTTGGTCTGAGCGATGACGTTGCGGGCTTGGATGGTCTTGGTGTCCGCGGAGAGCTTTACCGTCGCGGGCTCCGAGGTAAGGCGCAGCGCGGCGCCATCGGGCTTGGTCACGCTGACCACCGGGATCTTGACGTCGGTCTTCTCGCCCAGCGTGCCGCCCATGCGCTCCTCGACGACGTTGTCGGCGATGACCATCGCCACGGCGCCGCGCTGCACGGCGGCGGCTTCCTTCTGGGCGAACGGGCAGGTGCCGCGGTCCACCAGCACCACCGCGCCGTTGACCGGCAGGCTGCCGTAGTCGGAGGCAGCGCAGGCCGGGTTATCGTCGGGGGCAGTAACCAGCGGACCGGTCACCCCGATAGGTGGTGTGGCGAGGCTGAATTCCAACGCCCGAGCTTCGATCGTTCGGTCGCCGACAGTCACCGACCCCGGGTCGGAGTGGAACACCCGTGCTTCGAACTGCACGGTCTGCACGTCAAAACCCTTGTCCTGCAGCTTGCCCACCACATAGTCGACGCTGGCGTCGTAGCCGGGAGTACCGACCGCCCGGGTGTTGCCGTTGGCCTTGGCGATGTCCTGCAGCTTGGTCAAGTGCGCCATCATCGCGTCGGCGCTGACCCGTCCGCGCAGCGCGGCGGCGAAATCCGGGGCTGATATCCGCTTCATTGGCTGGATGCTGTCAGACGATGCACACCCCCCGACCGCCAGCGCAATGGCCGCAGCGGCTGCAATCCCAGCGAGGAACGGTTTTGATTTGTTTGCCATCGCGCTCAGGTTAGACGGCTCCGTCTTCGTCTGAGTCGTCAAGCCGCAGGTAAGCATGAATAGTGGTGCCGGCCGAAGTCGTGTGGGTGCGCAACAAATCCGCGATCGCGTTGACCACGAAGAGCCCGTACGGGCCTAACCCCTTCCCGGCGGGTGGGCGGCGGCCCGCGAGCGGATCGGTCCACAGGCCCATATCGCGTGCCTCGCAGACCACGTGTCCGGCCTCGTACCAGAACGCCAGTCGGCACGCGCCGCCGGCATGGTCAAGGCTGTTGGTCGCCAGCTCGGTGGCGACCAACAGGAGGTCGGCGACTCGATCCGCGGACATGCCGAGCAAACGGCCATAGCGGTCACCGCACTTGCGGGCGCCGGCCAGATCGGCCGCCTCGCCGACGGTGAACGTCACTGCGGCCGGGTTCGTCGCCAACGGTTGATTGCACTGGTCGAGCGCGGCGTCGAGGGCGTACTCCGGGCTGTGATTGCGCGATCCTGCCCGCCAGATCTGCGGATGCGTAAGGCGGACATCGGCCAGGACGCTCTCACCGAGGCAGGATGCGTCGTACGGACACAGACCCGTCACGTCCAAGCCCGCAAACGCAATGTTGGCCAGTGCCTCATGTTGCATACACGCGGAATGTTCGAACGCGCTGCGGCCCGCCCACAGGGGCTCGGCGATGATGCGGATGTGCTGGCCAGGGTGGCGTTCGACGAAGGCGAGTTGGACAGCGAGGATCCGGCCCGGGTTACGGCCAAATTCCATGATGTCAGCCATCGTGACGTCGGCCGCCGCGTCACCCAACGCAGTACGCAACGACGCCAGCCTGTCTCCTGGCACTGCGACCAACACCGGCTGCGCCCGGTCCAAACCCTCGGAGATGAACCGCGCCAGCCAGTCGACGTATTCGCGCTCCGAGTGATAAAGGAGCGCAGCGTGGTCGAAGCCACAAACCTGGGCGTGTCCGGTCTGGGTCATGTCGACGGCTTAGTTCCTCGCCAGAGTTTCGCTGCAGTGTCGCCCCGTAGATTTACCCAGCCGGTGGAAAACTAACCGCTTTCGCCGCTCGGCTCGATGATCAAGTCGGCCACGGCGCGCATGCCTGCGGCGTTGGGGTGAAACGGCGCAGGTCGCCACGGCAGCGGCCAGCCCGCACCCACCGCCCACGGGTCCGC
>NZ_JBAPPI010000561.1:0-5113 GCF_049280035.1 Mycobacterium sp.
CAGCCCGGACATTTAGCCCCCGCCCGGCGACGATGCGGGTCGTGTAGCGCCTGAGGTGGGGGCACCCCCAGCCGCGCAGCGACGAGGGGGCGAGCCGGGCTACGCCCGAGGCAGCCCGCCGAGTTCATCGAAGGCCTGCGCCCAACCGACCAGGCGATCCGTCGCACCGACCAGCTCGTCGCGGTATCGCTGCCGCGAAATCGACGGTCCGGCAGCAGAATCCGGGGAGTCGCTGTTCGCTGACGACACCAAATGTGCTGCGGCAGTAACCATTTCGTTGTATTGACGTACACCGGCGCTCAACTGGGCGGTGAACGCGTTGATGCTGGGCACCAGGTATGAGCGTGACTGCGGAGTGCTGTCCACCGCCCGCTCCATCGACACCACCTCAGCGGCGGTTGCCGCCATCGCCGAGGAGGTCTTGTTCGCCGCGGCGGTCAGGTCGCGGATCTCGTCGGCGGGCAACATGTTGGCCCGCTCCATCACACCCAGCAGCGAGAAGAAGCCCCGCTCGGAGGCCCCCAGCGCGTACATCGCCGGCCGCGCGGCCGAACTCGGCGGCGGCAGTCGTCGGGTGCTGGCGGGCCGCTGCGCCGGCAGCGGTTCCCACCGCAGCCAGCGGTAGCGAAGCAGCAACAACGTCGCCGGAATCGCCTCTGCGACCGCGATCGAGCCGGTGATTATCAGCAGCAAGGCGAACCAGCCCCAGGCCGCCAGCAACGCCGTGACCACAGCCCAGAACACGGTTCCGGCGGTGAATATCAGGCCCCACCGCAGTGCACGCCGACGCTGACGAAGCAGCCGTGCCCGCCGATCGGTGGCGGCGCTGATTTTCTGCGCCACCAAGTCGGAAAGATCACTGGCGGTGTCGAAGCCGCGTTGCAACAGGGCGCGCCATGGCCCGCCGTGTGCGGCGCCGCGACCGGACTCCACCGCCATTTCGCTCCGCTCGTTTACTGCTGACCGATGGGTTTCTCGGCGGGGGCAGTCTTAGGCGCGGCCGCCGGGGTGCCCGGGGTTGCCGGAGTGCCCGCCGCTCCCCCGGCCGACCCACCGGCCGACCCACCGGCCGGCAACGCCTCGCCGCGCATCGATGCGCGGATCTGCTCCAGCCGCGAGTGGCCGGCCATCTCCACGGTGGCATGCTGGACCTCGAGCATGCGGCCCTGAACCGAGTTCTGCGCCAACTCGGCCTCACCCATCGCGTTGGCGTAGCGGCGTTCGATCTTGTCGCGCACCTCGTCGAGGCTCGGGGTGGTTCCCGGAGCGGCGATCTCGCTCATCGACCGAAGCGACGCGCTGACCTGCTCTTGCATCTTGGCCTGATCGAGCTGGCTGAGCAGCTTGGTGCGCTCTGCGATCTTCTGCTGCAGCACCATCGCGTTTTGCTCGACGGCCTTCTTGGCTTGCGCGGCGGCGCCAAGCGCCTGGTCGTGCAATCCTTTGAGGTCTTCGACGCTCTGCTCGGCGGTTACCAACTGGGCCGCAAAAGCCTCGGCGGCGTTGTTGTACTCGGTCGCCTTGGCGGTGTCTCCGGACGCGGTGGCCTGGTCGGCCAGTGTCACCGCCTGCCGGACGTTCACCTGAAGCTTTTCAATGTCGGCCAGCTGCCGGTTGAGCCGCATCTCGAGTTGGCGCTGGTTGCCGATCACTTGCGCGGCTTGCTGGGTCAGCGCTTGGTGCTGACGCTGCGCTTCCTCGATGGCCTGCTGAATCTGGATTTTGGGGTCGGCGTGTTCGTCTATCTTTGCGTTGAACAGCGCCATGACGTACTTCCACGCTTTGACGAACGGATTGGCCATGGATTAGCTCCGCCTTCGTGTGTAGATGTCTGCACTCGTCCTGAGGTTATCGGTTTCGCGCGGATTGCCACACCCTGACGCGGCTAGGCGCGGCCTGATAGGGCCAATGCCACGACCGGCGGGATGACGACCTTGGTGCTGGCGTCGATATTGGCCGCGCTGGCCGGCGAGACGGTCTGGTGCTCCCGCCGTGCCAGTTGCGCTCCGGCCTCAACGAGCAGCTGAGACAACGGCACCTCCAACGCGGCGCATATCGCGCTCAACAGCTCGCTGGATGCCTCCTTGCGGCCACGCTCGACCTCGGAGAGGTACCCCAGGCTGACCCGCGCAGCGTCTGACACCTCACGCAGCGTCCGGCCTTGTTTGGTTCGTGCGCGGCGCAGCACGTCGCCGAGGACCTCACGCAGCAATGACGGCATCGCGCTCTCCTTACGTCCGGTCAGCAGTTCAACAGGTCAACGCGCGCCGCGCGACGATTGGTTCCCGGATGGCTGCCAAGAGATTCACGCGGCCGCGACCAGCGCGCGCAGCCTGCTGATCGACTCGCGCACCGCTGAGATGCGGATATCCCAGCGCGTCCCGCTGAGCTGCAGCTCGACCACCTCGGTGACCGAGTGGTCATCGGGCCCGGCCAGGCCCATGAACACCGTGCCCACCTGGTGTCCGCCGTGTGGCTCGGGTCCGGCCACGCCGGTCAAACCGACGCCCCAGGTGGCGGCGCATCGTTGCCGCGCGCCGACAGCCAGCGCCCGGGCGGTCGGGGCGGCCACCGGGCCGACCTCGTCGAGAATCTGCGGCGCCACTCCGGCCAGCACGATCTTGGAGTGCTCGGTGTAGGTGATCAGGCCGCCGCGCAGCACTTCGCTGGCGCCCGGCACACCCGCGAGGGTGGCGGCGAGCAGCCCGGCCGTCAGCGACTCGGCGGTGGCGACGCTCTGGTTGCGGACCGTAAGATCCGCCACCAATCCGCGGGCGTCGTCAGTCAGTAGCGGGTCGTCCACGGACATCCCTTGCGGCCGACGCGACGTAATCCACGCCGGTGACCACGGTCAGCAGGATCGCGGCCCCCATCACTGCCGACGCGACCACCAGCCACGATCCCGACACCGGCAGGATGAACAATCCGATCGCAACGGCTTGCACCAGGGTTTTGAGTTTGCCGCCGCGACTGGCCGGGATGACGCCGCGGCGCAGCACGACAAACCGCAACACGGTGATCCCGACCTCGCGAGCCAGGATCACCACCGTCACCCACCACGGCAGATCACCGAGCATCGACAGGCCAATCAACGCCGCGCCGATCAACGTCTTGTCCGCGATTGGATCGGCCATCGTGCCGAATTCGGTCACCATGCCGTAATTACGCGCCAGCGCGCCGTCGAAGCGATCGGTGATGACGGCGACGGCGAAAACCACGAAAGCGGCGATGCGGCTGACGGTTTCATGACCATTCCCGGCGAACAGCACCAGCAGAAACACCGGGACCAGCACCAGCCGCAAAAGCGTGAGCATGTTGGCGAGGTTGGTGACGCGGACGCGCGGGACTACCGGACCGGTTTGAGGTTGCCCCGACACGGCAACAGAATATCGGTTGCCGAGCCGATAAGCCGAAGCCGATACTGTTCAGTTCGTGAACGCAGCAGGCGGTCCACCGGTCAACCGGCCGACGATCCGGCGCGCTCGGACCTCTGATGTACCGGCGATCAAGCGGCTCGTCGACACCTATGCGGGCAAGATCCTGCTGGAAAAGAACCTGGTGACGCTGTACGAAGCCGTCCAGGAGTTCTGGGTGGCCGAATACGAGGGCCAGGAAGGTATGGAGGTGGTCGGCTGCGGCGCGTTGCACGTGCTGTGGTCCGATCTGGGCGAGGTGCGTACGGTGGCCGTCGCGCCTGAGTTGACCGGCCAGGGCATCGGCCATGCCGTCGTCGACAAGCTCCTCGATGTCGCCCGGGAACTGCAGCTGCAGCGGTTGTTCGTGCTGACCTTCGAGACCGAGTTCTTCGGCAGGCACGGGTTCACCGAAATCGAAGGGACGCCGGTGACCGCCGAGGTGTACGAGGAGATGCGCCGCTCGTACGACATCGGTGTCGCCGAGTTCCTGGATCTCAGCTATGTCAAGCCCAACATCCTGGGCAACTCGCGGATGCTGTTGGTTCTTTAGCGGTGCACAGGTTGGCGCTGATTGGGCTGGCGGCCATGATGGTGTGGCCCGCCTCAGCGTGTCTCGCCGATCACCGCCATGACGCGGAGCTGGTGGACCAGCGGATCAAAGCAATGCCCGGTGTCGCGGACACCGAGTTGAAATACGAGTCAAGCTTCGAGAACGGCCAGAATTTTGGGCTCGTCGTCAAGCTCGATACCCGAGTCACCCTGCCGCAAGCCACCGATATCGGACGCAGCTTCGTCGACCAGACCCAGCGGCATCATCTCGGCGGCCACAAGGTGGAGCTCGACATCCGTTATCCCGCAGTGCCGCAACAGAAGAGCAACTACCTTGCCGACTACTCGCAGGCCGCATTCACGCTCGGCGACAATGCCAGCCCGCCGGCCGATCCCAGCGCCGCCGACGTCGGCGACAGCATCGCCGTCTGGCTGCATGCCGTCCGCTCCCCGGTAGCCGAATATGTCGGCCTCAACCAGCCGACGTGGGGTGGATCCGCGCAGAGCCGCGACATTCTCATCACGCTGAAGCAGGGCGCGACGGCCGCTGACGCGCAGGCGCTGCAAAAAAGCGATCCAAGCTTGGCGAACGCGACGTGGCGGATCCTGATCGCCACCGACCCGACCTATCGGCCGCAGGAGTACACGTCGAAGCCCAGACCACCCAGCGATAGCGACGTTGCCCTGTGGAGCCAGATCATCGCCATCGTCGGCGCGGGCGACGAAGCCAGCGGGTCGACCCAAATACCGGCCAAACCTGCCTGGGCCGAGACCGAAATCCAGATCAGCCTGCCGACGGGACGCGATGGCGAACCGGGCGCTCACCAAACCGCAATATCGGTCGCGGATCTGTTGCCGCAGTTCGGTCACCCCGTCGGGCTGAGGATGTACACCTCTGATGGGCCGGCGGAAATCATCGTCGGCGGATGCTGGCACCACGAGCCGGACCACCGCCGACTCCCACTGGAAGTCGAGATGTCCCGCCGCTACGAAAAGTGTTGAATCTCAGTCGATTTCATTGTCATCGTCGGTGCCACTGTCCCCGCCGCGGATGGACATCAGGGTGGCGGCCAGCTCGTCGGGCTTGACCAGCACATCGCGGGCCTTCGATCCCTCACTGGGGCCGACGATCCCGCGAGTTTCCATCA
>NZ_JBAPPI010000562.1:0-2677 GCF_049280035.1 Mycobacterium sp.
GGATCACCACCACCGACGGGCAACTACTGCGAGAACTTCACCTCGACCCGACCAAGGACTACCAACCACAAGCCAAACCGTGAACGATGTCCCAAGACACATGTGCACGATGTCCCGAGACATCACAGACGTGTCCGAGGGGGGACTTGAACCCCCACGCCCAGTAATAGGGCACTAGCACCTCAAGCTAGCGCGTCTGCCATTCCGCCACTCGGACTGACGCCAATTAATTGGCAGCTAAGGCTATCGGATCGGCCCGCTCCCACCCAAACCTGCCCGGCGACGATGCGGGCCCAGGTGTGGCGGCGGCCCCGGTTGCGGGTACGCGAGGCGTAGACGCTGCGCGGCCACGTCGGTCGCAGTGGTAGGAAAGGTTACTGTGACGGTGCCAACCGAAACACCCGTGGACGACGTGGTGGACGTAGTCAGCAGGCTGATCAGGTTCGACACCACCAACACCGGCGATCTGGAAACCACCAAGGGCGAGGCCGAATGTGCCCAGTGGGTTGCCGCCCAATTGGAAGAGGTCGGCTACCAGGTCGAATATCTGGAGTCCGGCGCGTCGGGGCGTGGCAATGTGTTCGCACGCCTCAAGGGTGCCGATAGCTCCCGCGGCGCGCTGCTAATTCACGGGCATCTTGATGTGGTGCCCGCCGAGCCGGCCGAGTGGAGCGTGCACCCGTTCTCCGGTGCGATCGAGGACGGCTATGTCTGGGGCCGCGGCGCGGTCGACATGAAGGACATGGTCGGCATGATGATCGTTACCGCCCGGCAATTCCGGCGCGCCGGTGTTGTGCCGCCGCGCGACGTAGTGTTTGCGTTCCTCGCCGACGAAGAAAGCGGCGGCAAGTACGGCGCACAATGGCTGGTCGACAACCGGCCCTACCTGTTCGACGGCGTGACCGAAGCAATTGGGGAGGTCGGCGGGTTCTCGCTGACCGTGCCGCGCCGCGATGGCGGCGAGCGTCGGCTCTATCTCATCGAGACCGCGGAAAAGGGGCTGCACTGGATGCGGCTGACCGCGCGCGGCCGGCCCGGACACGGTTCGATGATGCATGACCACAACGCCGTCACCTGGATCGCCGAGGCGGTGGCGCGGCTGGGTCGTCACCAGTTTCCGCTGGTCGTGACCGACACCGTCGTGCAGTTCCTGGAGGCGATCACCGAGGAGACGGGTCTGGAGTTCGACACCGAGGCCGCCGACCTGGAGGGGACGATCGACAAGCTCGGTCCGATGGCCCGGATGCTCAAGGCGGTCCTGCACGACACCGCCAACCCGACGATGCTCAAGGCGGGCTACAAAGCCAACGTGGTACCGGCGACGGCGGAGGCCGTGGTGGATTGCCGGGTGCTTCCCGGCCGGCTAGCGGCGTTCGAGGCGGAGGTCGACGAGCTGATCGGCCCCGAGGTGAGTCGCGAATGGATCACCAACTTGCCGTCGTATGAGACCAGTTTCGACGGCGACCTGGTCGACGTGATGAACGCCGCGCTGCTGGCGGTGGATCCCGACGCCCGGACCGTGCCCTACATGATGTCCGGCGGCACGGACGCAAAAGCATTCGCGCGCTTGGGTATTCGCTGCTTCGGCTTCACCCCGTTGCGGTTGCCGCCGGACCTGGATTTCGCCGCGTTGTTCCACGGCATCGATGAACGGGTACCCGTCGATGCGCTGAGGTTCGGCACCGAGGTGCTGACACACTTCTTGACACACTGCTAGCCGCAAGTTGAGCGAACCACACGAGAGGGGATCGACCATGATCGCACCGCCCGACCCGTACGCTGCGCTGCCCAAACTGCCGTCGTTTCATTTGGAGTCGGCGTCGATCACCGACGGGCAGCCGCTGGCGACACCGCAAATCAGCGGGATCTTGGGCGCCGGTGGCGAAGACGTCAGCCCGCAGCTGAGCTGGTCGGGTTTTCCCGACGAGACCCGTAGCTTCGCGGTGACCGTCTATGACCCGGATGCCCCTACGTTGTCCGGTTTTTGGCACTGGGCGGTGGCCAATCTGCCCGCCTCGGTCACCGAGTTGCCCGACGGTGCCGGCGAGGGCAGTGACCTCCCGGGTGACGCGCTGACGCTGGTCAACGATGCGGGTATGCGCCGCTATGTCGGTGCCGCGCCGCCCCCGGGCCACGGTCCGCACCGCTACTACGTCGCCGTGCACGCGGTCGACGTCGAGAAACTCGACCTCAACGAGGATGCCAGCCCCGCATTCCTGGGCTTCAACCTGTTCCAGCATGCGATCGCCCGGGCCGTCATCTACGGAACCTACGAACAGCGCTGATCCTCAGCGGGATGCGGATCCCACGGCCTCGCTCAACGAGGAAAACCCGCTTGCGCGCAGGCGCACGGCGATGCCGTCGTGAATGTGCTTGGCCCACAGGCCTCCGCCGTAGATGAAGCCGGTGTAGCCCTGCAGCAACGACGCTCCTGCGGTGATCCGCTCCCATGCGTCGTCGACGGTTTCGATGCCGCCGACACTGATCAGTGTGAGCCGGTCACCGACCCGGCCGTAGAGGCGGCGCAGCACCTCGGCGGCGCGGTGCGCTAGCGGCGGCCCTGAGATGCCGCCGTTGCCCAGCGCGTCGACACCGGGGGTGCTCAGTCCGTCGCGCGACACCGTGGTGTTGGTGGCGACGATGCCGGCTAAACCCAATTCGATTGCCAGGTCAGCAA
>NZ_JBAPPI010000563.1:0-8998 GCF_049280035.1 Mycobacterium sp.
GAACTTGTCCGGGTCCAGCGGCGCGTCCCAGTCGATGTCGACGACCGGCGCGTAGGACTTCTTGACCGATCCCTTGAGCAGCCGTTCGGAGAACTCTTCACGACTGGTCCCAGTCGGCTTCACCGCACTAGTCATGGCGCGCTCCTCCTCATTGCGTCACGGTAGGGAGCATGGAGTGAAGATGTCAATACCCATGGTACCGGGTACCGGTGGTTTCGACTAGTTCTCGGTCGTTGCGATCCACGCCGGAGTAGGTTCACCCGAATGGGACCGTTTCTCATCCGCGCCGCGTTGACGGGATTTGCCCTGTGGGTGGTCACCCTTTTCGTTCATGGGCTCAGCTTCGTCGGCGGCGACACCAGGCTGCAGAGGGTCGGGATCATCTTCGTGGTCGCGGTGATCTTCGGTCTGGTCAACGCGTTCATCAAACCGATCGTGCAGATCCTGTCCATCCCGCTCTACATCCTCACGTTGGGCCTGATCCACATCGTCATCAACGGGCTGATGCTCATGCTCACGGCGTGGATCACCGCTCACACCACTCATTGGGGCCTGGCGATCGACCACTTCTGGTGGACCGCGATCTGGGCCGCGATCGTCTTGTCGATCGTCAGCTGGGTGCTGTCGCTGGTGGTTCGTGACGTGAGGCGCACAGCTCGGCGCTGACCGGCACACTGGTTGCATGCCTGAACTGCCCGAAGTCGAAGCGCTGGCCGACCACCTGCGTCGCCATGCCGTCGGCAGGACCGTCGGGCGCGTCGACGTCGTCGCGTTCTCGGTGCTCAAGACCTTTGACCCGCCGATCAACGCGCTGCACGGCTTGACCGTTACCGGCGCCGACCGGTGGGGCAAATATCTCGGTTTGCGGGCAGGCGAGCTGATTTTGATCACCCATCTGTCCCGGGCCGGCTGGCTGCGGTGGTCGGACAAGCTGGCCGCCGCACCGCTGCGGCCGGGCAAAGGCCCGATTGCACTGCGCGTTCATCTTGGTACGCCCGGCGAGGCGCCGGGCTTCGACCTCACCGAGGCGGGCACCCAGAAGCGCCTGGCGGTCTGGCTCGTCGACAACCCGATGCAGGTACCCGGCATCGCCGCGCTCGGGCCGGACGCATTGCAACTGTCCGCCGACGACCTGGCCGACCTGCTGGCTGGAAATACCGGCCGGATCAAGTCCGTCATCACCGACCAGAAGGTGATCGCCGGCATCGGCAACGCGTACAGCGACGAGATCCTGCACGTCGCCAAGATTTCGCCGTTCGCCACCGCGGGGAAACTCGCAGACGGACAGCTGGCCGCATTGCACGAGGCGATGGTGTCGGTGCTGACCGACGCCGTCAGCCGATCGGTCGGTCAGCAGGCCGCCACGCTGAAGGGGGAGAAGCGCTCGGGTTTGCGGGTGCATGCGCGCACTGGCTTGCCGTGTCCGGTATGCGGAGACACCGTGCGGGAAGTGTCGTTCGCCGACAAGTCGTTTCAGTACTGCCCGACCTGTCAGACCGGCGGCAAGGTGCTGGCCGACCGACGCATGTCGCGTCTGCTCAAGTAGCTATGCTGCGCGGGTGACTCGGCAGAAGATCCTCATCACCGGTGCGAGCTCCGGCCTGGGCGCCGGGATGGCCCGTGCGTTCGCGGCCAAGGGGCGTAACCTGGCGCTGTGCGCTCGTCGCACCGATCGGCTCGACGAGCTCAAAACGGAACTGTCGCAACAGTATCCGGGCATCGCCGTCGCCGTCGCGGCGCTGGACGTCAATGACCACGAACAGGTGCCGAAAGTGTTCGCCGAGTTATCCGACGCACTCGGCGGCATCGACCGGGTGATCGTCAACGCCGGTATCGGCAAGGGCGCGCCGTTGGGCTCAGGCAAGCTGTGGGCCAACAAGGCAACGATCGAAACCAATTTGGTGGCTGCGCTGGTTCAGATCGAAACCGCGCTACAGATGTTCAAGGCGCAGGGCTCGGGGCATCTGGTGCTGATCTCCTCGGTGCTCGGCGCCAAGGGTGTGCCCGGCGTGAAGGCGGCGTACGCGGCCAGCAAGGCCGGGGTGCGATCGCTGGGTGAATCGCTGCGCGCCGAATACGCCGACGGTCCGATCAAGGTGTCAGTCCTCGAGCCGGGCTATATCGAGTCGGAGATGACCGCCAAATCGCAGCGGCCAATATTCATGGTGGACAACAAAACTGGGGTCAAGGCGTTGGTCGCCGCCATCGAGCGCGAGCCGGGCCGGGCCGCCGTGCCGTGGTGGCCGTGGGCGCCGATGGTGCAGCTGATGCGGGTACTGCCGCCGTCGCTGGCCAAGCGTTTCGCCTAGCCTTCGCCGAACGTGAAGCCACTGCGAATGTTTGGAGATTTTTTCGCAATGAGTTCACGCTCGGCGTAGACCTAGCCGGCGCGCCCTCTTTCCGTCCGGTAGCGGCGCACCAGCGCGTCGGTCGAGCTGTCCGATTGCTTGTCCGGCGATGCGTCGTCCGTGATGACCGGCAGCAGCGCCTTGGCCTGCGTCTTACCCAGCTCGACGCCCCATTGGTCGAATGAGTCGATGCCCCACACCACGCCTTCGGTGAAGACCTGATGCTCGTAAAGGGCGATCAACTGGCCCAGTACCGACGGGGTGAGCCTAGTGGCCAGAATGGATGTGGTCGGTCGGTTGCCGGGCATCACCTTGTGCGGCACCACGTCAGCGGGCGTGCCTTCGGCGGCGATCTCCTCGGCCGTCTTGCCGAATGCCAGCACCTGGGTCTGCGCGAAAAAGTTGCTCATCAGCAGGTCGTGCATACTGCCGGTGCCGTCGGCGGTGGGCAGGTCGTCGGTCGGTTGGCTGAAACCGATGAAGTCGGCCGGCACCAAACGGGTGCCCTGGTGCAACAACTGGTAGAAGGCGTGCTGTCCGTTGGTTCCTGGTTCACCCCAATAGATTTCACCGGTGTCGGTGACAACCGGGGTGCCGTCGGCGCGGGTTGACTTGCCGTTGGATTCCATCGTCAGCTGCTGCAGGTACGCCGCGAACCGCGCCAGGTCGTGGGAATACGGCAGCACCGCACGCGACTGTGCGCCAAAGAAGTTCGAGTACCACAGCCCGATCAGCCCGAGCAGTGCCGGCGCGTTGGATTCCAGCGGTGCGGTCCGAAAATGCTCGTCGACGAGGTGGAACCCGGACAGGAAGTCCGCGAAAGCATCCCGGCCGATCGCGGCCATCACCGAGAGCCCGATCGCCGAGTCGACCGAATAGCGTCCGCCGACCCAGTCCCAGAAGCCGAACATGTTGTCGGTGTCGATGCCGAACTCGTCGACCAGCTTCTTGTTGGTCGAGACGGCAACGAAATGCTTTGCCACCGCGTCGTCGCCGAGTGCGTCGGTCAGCCAGCGCCTGGCTGCGGTGGCGTTGGTGAGCGTCTCCAGCGTGGAGAACGTCTTGGAGGCGACGATGAAAAGCGTTGTAGCCGGGTCTAAGTCGGCTAGCGTCGCGATCAGGTCGGCGGGGTCGACATTGGAGACGAACCGGGCCGAGATGCCGGCGTCGGCGTAGTGACGCAGCGCCTGGTAAACCATTACCGGTCCGAGGTCCGAACCTCCGATTCCGATATTGACGACAGTGCTGATCCGTTTCCCGGTGGCGCCGGTCCACTCGCCGCTGCGTAACCGGTCGGTGAAGTCACCCATCGTGTCGAGCACCGCGTGCACATCCTCAACCACGTTCTGCCCGTCGACAATCAGCTTCGCGTCCCGCGGCAGCCGCAGCGCGGTGTGCAGCACCGCGCGGTTCTCCGAGGTGTTGATGTGCACGCCGGCGAACATCTCGTCGCGACGCTGCTCGAGGTGGGCAGCACGGGCCAGGTCGGTGAGCAGTTTCAGGGTCTCGCGGGTGACGCGATGTTTGCTGTAGTCGATGTACAGGTCGCCGACGGTGACGGTGAACTCGCTGCCGCGGTCGGGATCGTCGGCGAAGAACTGGCGCAGGTGCGTCGCCTCGATCTGCTGGTGATGCTTGTGCAGGGCGTTCCAGGCCGGGGCCGCTGAGATGTCGGGGATCTGTTCAACCACAGTCATGGTTTCGACCCTAGTCAGGTTGGCCAGGGCCGGGTTGAAGGCGAGGTGAACGAGCTGCTAACCGGGGTGGATCAGTGGCCGAGTCGGCCGCGGCCCAGTCGTAGCAGCAGCATGGCCAGGTCCTTGCCCTCTGGACCAAGCTCGCTGTAGCGCTCGATGACCTTCATTTCGCGACTGTGCACCAAGCGGGTGCCGCCAGAGGCCATCCGGGCTTTGCCGATTGCCTGGGATACCTCGGTACGACGCTTGACCGCGGCCAGAATCGCGGCATCGAGCCGGTCAATCTCCTGGCGCAGGTCATCGATATCGGTGAGTTGTTCGGCTTCGATGGACATTTCAGACTCCGGATTCTCGTTGTGTGGGGGTCGTGGTCTCATCCGGTATCGGGCCTCACACAAGAGACGAGCCCCGGATCCGGAAGCGGACCGCGGGGCTCTGGGAAGCAGCTAGACCACGGGCACCGCTGGCCGGTACCCGTAGAAAAATCGACGCTGCATGTTGAGCACGAATTGAGTGTGCCACTTAAGGGCCTGCTAGCGCAAAGGTGTCGCAGAACAGCGGTAAGTTTGGAAAGTCATGAGTGTGCACGCTACCGAGTCCGACGCAGATCAACTCCTCGACGGCCTCAACCCGCCACAGCGTCAGGCGGTGCTGCACGAGGGCTCGCCGCTGCTGATCGTCGCAGGCGCGGGCTCCGGCAAGACGGCCGTGCTGACCCGCCGCATCGCATACCTGTTGGCCGCCCACGACGTCGGCCCCGGTCAGGTGCTGGCCATCACCTTCACCAACAAGGCCGCCGCGGAGATGCGGGAACGGGTGGTGGCGCTGGTCGGTCCGCGAGCACGCTCGATGTGGGTGTCCACGTTTCACTCGACATGCGTGCGGATTCTGCGCAACCAGGCATCGCTGATCGACGGGCTCAACTCCAACTTCTCCATCTACGACGCCGACGATTCGCGCCGGCTGTTGCAGATGATCGCCAAGGACATGGGCCTCGACGTCAAGCGCTACTCGCCGCGGCTGTTGGCCAACGCCATCTCCAACCTGAAGAACGAGCTGATCGACCCGCAGCAGGCGATGGCCAACCTGTCCGACCCCGACTCCCCCGACCACGCCGACGACTTGTCGCGCACGGTGGCCGCCGTCTACTCCGAATACCAGCACCGGCTGCGGGCTGCCAACGCACTCGACTTCGACGACCTCATCGGCGAGACGGTCGCGGTACTACAGGCCTTCCCGCAGATCGCCCAGCATTATCGTCGGCGATTCCGGCACATCCTGGTCGACGAGTATCAGGACACCAACCATGCCCAGTACGTGCTGGTGCGCGAACTGGTCGGCTACCACGTTGGGGACGCCGGCGACGACCCCGACGGCGTGCCGCAGGCAGAGTTGTGCGTCGTCGGCGACGCCGACCAGTCGATCTATGCGTTCCGCGGCGCCACGATTCGCAATATCGAAGACTTCGAGCGCGATTATCCCAACGCCACGACGATCCTGCTCGAACAGAATTACCGCTCCACCCAGAACATCCTGTCGGCGGCCAACTCGGTGATCTCGCGCAATTCGGGACGCCGGGAGAAGCGGCTGTGGACCGACGCCGGTGAAGGCGAGCTGATCGTCGGCTACGTCGCCGACAACGAGCACGACGAGGCAAGATTCGTCGCCGAGGAGATCGACGCGCTGGTCACGGGTGGCGACCTCACCTACAACGACGTGGCCGTTTTCTACCGCACCAACAACTCGTCGCGGTCGTTGGAAGAGGTGTTCATTCGCGCCGGCATTCCGTACAAAGTCGTTGGGGGCGTGCGGTTTTACGAGCGCAGGGAGATTCGCGACGTCGTCGCCTACCTTCGGGTGCTGGACAACCCGGGCGACGCGGTCAGCATGCGACGCATCCTCAACACGCCGCGGCGCGGTATCGGTGACCGGGCCGAGGCCTGCGTGACGGTGTACGCCGATAACACCGGTTCCAGTTTCGCCGACGCGCTCGAGGCCGCCGCCGAAGGCAAGGTGCCGATGCTTAACACTCGGTCTGCCAAGGCGATTGCGGGTTTCGTCGAGATGCTCGACGATCTGCGCGGCCGCCTCGACGGCGAGCTCGGGGAGCTGGTCGAGGCGGTGCTGGACCGCACCGGATATCGCGCAGAGTTGGAATCCTCGTCCGACCCGCAAGACCTCGCCCGGCTGGACAACCTCAACGAACTCGTCAGCGTCGCACACGAATTCGCCACCGACCTGGAGAACGCTGAGGCGCTGGACGAGACTGTCGACACGCCCGATGATGAAGACGTGCCGGACACCGGTGTGTTGGCGCAGTTCCTGGAGCGGGTGTCGCTGGTCGCCGACGCCGATGAAATCCCCGAGCACAGCGCCGGTGTGGTCACGCTGATGACATTGCACACCGCGAAGGGCCTGGAATTCCCGGTGGTGTTCGTGACCGGTTGGGAAGACGGCATGTTCCCGCACATGCGGGCATTGGGCGACGCAGGCGAGCTTTCTGAGGAACGGCGGCTGGCCTATGTCGGGATCACCCGGGCCCGTCAGCGGCTCTATGTCAGCCGGGCCAAAGTGCGGTCGTCGTGGGGACAGCCGATGCTCAACCCGGAGTCGCGGTTCCTGCGGGAAATCCCGCAGGAACTCATCGATTGGCGGCGCGTCGACCCCACGCCGTCGTTCAGCGCGCCGGTCAGCGGTGCCGGACGATTCGGCTCGCCGCGCCCGTCGCCGGCTCGTGCCTCGGCGAGCAAGCGCCCGCTGCTGGTGCTCGAACCCGGTGACCGGGTGACCCACGACAAGTACGGCCTGGGCCGGGTGGAAGAGGTTTCCGGCGTCGGCGAATCGGCGATGTCGCTGATCGACTTCGGCAGCTCAGGGCGGGTCAAGCTGATGCACAACCACGCCCCGGTCAGCAAGCTTTAGCCTCGGCAATTAGGCACGGCGCGGCACGGGCCAAGCCAGGCACCAGACCGGTCCGGGCCGGTTGACGCTCAGTCGTCCAGCAGCCAGTCTTTGGTGCGTGGGAGCAGCGCCAGCACCGCACTGGAAACCGGTAGCAAGGGCAGGGCGTGCACGATCCAGGCAACACGTGCGCCGGCGATGAATACGCCGCCGTAGGTCAATAGCGCGATCACGGCGCCGGCCACGATCAGGTAACGGCCGAGGGACCGCCGCAGCAGCAGCTGGATCACGCCGCAGATCGTCGCCAGCGCGAACACGAACGCGAGAAACGCCACCGCGACGCAGAACAGGCGGTCGGATTTCCACCAGCCTGCGATCAGGTCGGTTGCCACCACCGAGGTCGCCCAACCGCTGACGATGGTGACAGCGGCGGCCGCCACCGCCGTCGCGCTGCTGGGTTCACCGGACAGCGTGCTCGCCGTACGGGGCCGCTGGCTCGGGGCAACGTAGCGGGACGGCGGTGGTTGGCGCGGGATGTGGGTGGTGTGGGCGTCGTCCGCCATCTGCGGCAGCGGTCCAGTCGGCGCTCGGCGGATAATCCGCGTTTGGGGCGCACTCTGCGGGCCCTCAGGAGCCCTGTCGGCACGCATTGGTCCGCTCGGCGGCTGGGTCGGCGGGGGATCGCGTGGTGCGGGGTAGTTCGGATCAGTCAACGGTCAACCGGCGAAAGTGCCGACGGACAGGCCCCGGTTGGCCAGCCACGGCACCGGGTCGATTCGCTGGGTGCCACCAAGCAGCACCTCGAAATGCAGATGTGGGCCAGTGGAATTGCCACGGTTGCCCATGGTGGCGATCTGGTCGCCCGCCATCACGCGCTGGCCCACGCTAACCATCGTGGTGTTGACGTGACCGTAGAGCGTGACCGTTCCATCCGCGTGGCGCAGTTTGACCCACATTCCGTAACCGGCGGTCGGGCCGGCGTCGATGACAACCCCGTCGGATACCGCCCTGATCGGGGTGCCGATCGAGTTCGCGAGGTCGATACCGGCGTGCAGCACACCCCAGCGGTAGCCGAAACCCGAGGTGAATATGCCCTTGGTCGGCATGACGAACAGTGGCTGCTGCAGGCGGGCCTCGCGCTGGGCGCGCTCCTGGGCGAACGCGACGCCTTTGGCCAGCTCCGCGTTGTGCACGGCGACGTTCGCGGCAGGCTGCACGGTAACCATCTGCATCCCGCGCGCCGAGGTGCTGATGGCGCCGCCATTCATGGTCGCCGCGTCGGCGGCGAGCACCGTCTGGGCCTTGGAGTGATCAGAAGTGTGAGTGGCGGAGTGCGCGGCCGCGGCCGCAGCGCCGGCGGCCATGGCGCCGATCAACACCCGGCCTCGCGCCGGTCCAGTCAGCTCCTTGCGATGCTGCCCGCGGCGCGCGATCGGATCCGAATCGTTTCGACGGCTGCGCAGCTCATACCGGTACGGGTCGATACGGCGCGCAGAGCTTTCTGGGCTCGGCTGCACTTCACTGGGGCCGGCCAGCGTCAGGACCGCGAGGTTGTCGGTGTCGTCCAGGTCATCGAGCTCGGGTGCGCGCAGGACCTGCGCTTCCTTGTTGAAGGCGGAATTGTCGCTAAAGTCCAGGTCATCGAGGTTGCCGAACTCATTGAACGGGATGATGTCGGTGACTTCGTTGCGGTCGAACTCAGACCCGCGGTCGCGCGATTGCCGAGCGCCTCGTGGCGCAGGAAACCGTGCGGGCATGAGCTGGGTCAAGCTGATTGTCCCTCGGACCGTAACCAAAGCGTTATCTGGACCCTGAGACGTTAACCGCCGAGCGCAGCGCGTGGCAAGCCGAGCCGGAAATCCGTCGTAGATTGTGATTTGAATCACTTCAGGTGGTGCGGTGAGATCTGCCACATCCACCGATGCCGCCGACGGAACCTCCCGGCCGTGTCGATACAGTTCCCGCAAGCGGGCATCGGAAAACCGGTTCGCTGACATACAGGCCGACACATAGAAGTGAGCCCATGGATCTTTTCGAATATCAGGCGAAAGA